>JAPOUU010000082.1 GCA_026708505.1 Hyphomicrobiales bacterium
CGGCAAAATCTTTTGGATAATGCCGAGGCTTTCTTTGGGTTGGTTTACACTGGTTTGGTCTGCGGACGACCAGTGGCACCAGAGTCCGGATTTCAACAGCAATCAAGCCTTTTCCGGAAAAATTCGATTCTTGCGGGATTTTTGGCGATACGTGGGCAGTTTTCAGAGACCAAAGAAACACCGGACTATAGCGAAATTAGCGAATCGTTCTTGATTTTTGCCGGAATCTCCCAAGTTTTAGAGGTTTTTCAATGCGGGCCGGGAGCGCCTTCGTTGTTTAGTTGGCTTCTATAACCCAGCTTACCGTATCATAAACCTCATTCGTATCGGCGTTTACTAAATTCAATCTAACCCTTTCATCCGGTTCGGGGGGCACGAATCCACCGCGGGGGTGTTCTGTTACGACTTCTAACAAAAGTCGCCTGCGCCATTGGCTGCCCCCAACATATTGGACACCGCACGCACAAGACGTATCGTTCACATTAAGGGGGACGCCGTTTAATGCGGTTTTTGTCACTTTTAGTCTAACCGGCGGACAATTAGGTCTGGACCCTTCATATCCTATGTAAATTCTTGAAGCGCTTTCACTAAACCAGCTGCTAAATCCTTCTTGTGTCACTCTTTTTCCTAGATCCCCGTCAAACCCTACTCTGTCTTTAAGATCATGAATGCTTCGAACTTTTTTATATTCTCCCCCTATTCGATCCTGTTGCGCATATTGAAATTTAATATCTCCGCAATGATCGTAATAAGTAACCTTATGTGAGTTATTGCTTCCTAATTGCCACTTGGCGTCATCTGAAGGCGCCTCAATATTTAATATAATGGTTTCTGTGGATGTAGCTTCCAGATATTGGAGAGTGTCCGACTTAATACTAAATTCAATTGGCAACAGCCCGTCTTCACCTACTGTATCGCTTGATATCGAAACAGAGTCTAAAGAAGCAGGTGAAACAATGTCATAATCCCGCGGAGATTGCGCTACTCCGGATGTCGTTATTCTGATATCAAACGCATCGTCCGGTTCCGGTAAATCCCCTGTTACACGAACGTTGACAACATGCGGTGCGGTTCTTTGTTCCGGGTAAAGCGCAAGGCGTGGTTCTTGAACGGTTGATCGAATCTTAACAAATTCAATGGTGTTAGCAACCTGTCCCGTTACTGCTTGGTCATCATCTTGTATTACAAGTTCAAAAGTCGCCTGCGTGCCGAGATCGCCCCACGACTCCGGAAAACCGCCCCTCTTCGACAATGTGAACACAATCGTCTCGTCCGACTCGGCCTCGGAATCGTCGTTGATATCAACGCTGATGGTGTGCTCGCGGCCGCCTTCGGCGATTGTGAAACTTTGCGTCGCGAAGGTGACATCGTTGCCTTCATTGCCCGAAGCAATCGCAACCTCAAGGGGAACGCCGCCCGCAGGCGCGGCCGCCGAAAGCACCACATTGAATGACGTGCTGCCGTCACCCTCGCTCACCGTCTTGCCGGCTTCGGCAAACATCGCCTTCTGCTCGTTCGACAATATTGTCAACTCGTGGGTCCGTTGGCCGAACTCCCACGGCTGCGGCAACTCGCCCGACAACGTCAACACGATGCGTTCATCTTCCTCGGCGGAGTTGTCCTGCGTCAGCATAACCCTCAAAGCCTTCCGATCCTCCCCGCTCGATATCGGCAGAAGACTTGAAAAGGAAACATCATTCCCCTCGTTGCCCGTCGCCGACACGGACAGGCTTATCCCTCCGGTCGGAGCGCCGATTTCGCCCAAAACAATTTGCAGGTCCGTCATAAGGTCGCTTTCGTAAACCCGCGAGGAGGAACTCTCAAAACCCACGGTAAGATCGTCATCAGTCAATATCAAGTCATGGGTGTCCTGCGAGCCGATGCTCCAGCCTTCCGGCAGGGTTGTCGGCGAACTTCCCAGGATGCTGATGGTGACGGTCTCGCTCCGTTCGGCGATATCGTCGTTTATTATACGAACCGCAAGAGTCTCGCTCGTTGCTCCGACGGGAATCCGCAGGGTTGAACTTACCGGCACCGCGTCCTCCGGCGAGCTTGAATCAAAGGCCAATACCAACCCCTCCGGCGCGGGATGGTTCAATTCCAAGGTCAGATTGACCGTCCCGTCGCCCTCGCGGACGGAGGTGGACGCTCTCTCAAAAGCAGCTTCGTTTTCGTTGGGCAGAATCGTCAACTCGTGAGTCCTCTGTCCGTACTCGCACGACTCCGGGAGTTCCCCGGACAATGTAAACACGATACGCTCGGCATCTTCGGGGAGATGGTCCTGCAGGATTTTAACGATGAAAGTTTTCACTTTCTCGCCCGCGGATATCGGCACGAGCGTTTCGAAGGAGATGTCGTTGTCCTCGTTGCCCTCCGCCGTAACCGTGAGGTTGATTTCATCGGCCGACGTACAGGCCCCTGTTACCATGATTTCAATGCCTGTCGTGAGATCGCTCTCGCGAACCCGCGAACTTGAACGATGGAAGCCCAAGTCGGAATCATTGTCCTTAATCGTCAATTCATGAGCAGCAGGCGAACCTATCTCCCAGCCTTCCGGCAGGGAATTTTCTTCCGCATCGAAGATGCGAATGGTTGCGACCTCGTCGCCTTCGCCGAGTTCGTCATCGATAACCCTCACCGGAAGATCAGCGCGCTCCACCCCTTCAGGAACCGTGAACGTCGAACCCGCCGGCGCCGCATCCTCCTCCGAATCCGACGACACGCCCAGCACCAACCCCGCAGGTGCCGGCCGGTTCAAAACCAAAACCAAATTCGCGGTGCCTGCATCTTCGTTCACTTCCGAAGAAGATTGCTCAAAGGCGATGTTAAAGCCGTGAGGCGAAATCATCAGCGTATGCTCATCCCGGCCAATCTTCCAACCCTCCGGCAGACCTTCCGAGGGCTCCGCCAAAACTATCCGCACCATCTCGTATTCCTCGGGGAAGTCATCGACGTTCACCGTCACGCGAATATATTGGCCGTCCTGCATGCCCGGAGATATCCGCATCCCCCCGCCGACGACGATAACGTCATCCTTGTCCGAAAACGCCAGCAGAACAAGTCCGTCCGGAGGAGCCGGCCGGTTCAACTTCAAAGGAATATCCACATCAACGCCTTCGACCACGGCTGTTGATTCCGTCGCAAATTCGACAACCGGAACATCACGCGCCAGACGTTCCTCGTAGATAATGCGTTTCTCCCTGTCCACGATGCGCAAGAGGTCCGGCGTCTGCAAGCCGCCGCCGGCGCCTCCGATTCCCTCCATCTCCGGCAGGGAATATCTGAAGGCAACACCCAGGTTCCAATCCGCGCCCAACGAGCGGTCGTCATGATGCTCATAACCGGCTTCCAGGAACACGCCGGAATAAATCTCGTAACCGGCCGATACGCCCGCCGAATAGCGCCAGCCCGAATCTCTGCCGTCCAGCTCGCCATCGAAATCCCAAGTTCCCAAAGCGCCGCTCAAGCGCAGACGGTCCTGCGCAAAAGACAAATGCAGACCCAGGCCTTCCAGGGCGCGCTCCTCGTAGCCGGCGCGACCTTTGCGCCACTCCTTCCCAAACGGCGCGAAGTAATAGTTCAAGCCGCCGTAGAAATTATCGCTCTGTGCATCCACACCAACACTCAAACGCGAATGTCCGCGCCGGAAATTATGGTCGAAAAAGAGCGAGCCTCCCAAAATCAAATCCGGCGTGACGCGGTCGCGATAAACCAGCCCTGCGTTGCCGTCGGTTCGGAATTCGTCCTGCTCGCCGCTCCAAAGAGCCAAACCCGGCTGGAAGAAAAAAGCCCGTCCGGCGCCGTCGGGAGATTCCGCCTTTCTAATCGGTATTACCGCATCCAGATCGCCGCGGGCGTTTCCGTCAATTTCCCATGCCAGACTCGAATCCAGCCGAAACTCCCGGTCGAACAAATTGGAACCGCCCCAGCGCAAGGAATCCTCGATAGTGCCAACGATCACCCGCGAAGTTGCCGCGCGAAGGGCGCGTGCACCGCAATCAAGATAATCGCGCCGCACACCGCCGGAGGGAACGGAATCGTTCGCCAACGCGTTTCGGACGGCTTCTTCGTCCTTGTCGGCATCGGCGCAACCGAGCACGCCGCTCCAAAGCTGCTCGAGTTCGGAAGACGAACGCCAAGGCGCCATATCTTCCGCTTCCGAGGAGGACGAAAACATCACAAAGGGAGACAACAGCGCAAAACACGCCCACCACAAAGTGCGTCTGAAAGAAGCATATGTGCAAAGAACAGATATTGAGTTCATCGAAAAGGCTCTCTTATCGTGCTGTCTGGACACACAACACAACGAACCGTCTGTACCCCCGTTATTCCCGGGCACTAAAGGCATATAGTATTCTTCGTCTCCGTCTTTTCCGGATTCCCAAGCATGCTCGCAGTAGACCCTGCACTCTTGTTTTTCATAAGTGCAAAATCAGGAAGGGGTTATTCCAAACGCTCTACGATTTGGACAAACCTCGGATGCAGACAGGCGGTTTTTCGCCGTCTGAACTTCTTGATTTTGTTGAAATCGTACACCGACCCGCACGTCTGACCGAACGTGATTACCGGCGAAAGCGCCTACGAAACGCAGCCTTGATTCCTCTACCGTTGTATTCATTACTGTTTTCCTATACTCGAACTTGACAGACACGCGACAGCCTCAACGAGCCCTGCAAATCTTCGTGCAAAACGCCCCGAGGGCCGGCGGTTTTACCGTGCCAATCTGTCTTCCTTTTTCGATGCCCCTTGCAGTAACCAGCCATCGAAAATTCGGGAGAACCGAAATGTCTCCGTTTCTCCCGCCATCCTTGGTTTTTAACCGTTTTTTCGAACATTTTCAAGAAGTATTTGTCAGTTTTTATCATTCGGGCTTCTAGTGTTTAGCTTCAATAACCGCGTATCACATCTTGGAGTTGCCTAAATCTCTGAAAAACGGCGGAAAATCGGGGATTTTGCAATTCTCCACCAATCGGCAGAATCTTAAGTGCAATTCATTAATAATTGGTAACGAACCTTGCAAACTTTGTTTGATTCAGGCTTCCTTCCGGCCCGGCTACAGGAAAACCAAAAAAGGAGTTTTGATTAGGCGGCCGGGAGTCTCAAAAAATCCATGGTATATGTTCAATTTTCACCGGATTTGCTGATCAAAATTCGAATCAATTTGGAAGATGGAAAAGCCGTTGCAACGACAGGCTTTTCAAGATTCTCGCTTGCCCTGTAAAAAACCGTTTAAAAAGTTGATTATCCGAGGTTGCCGCCTCGCGCCAATATTATTGTTACTCATGTATTACCAATATGTGTAACGTCTGTTCGCCCAGCGTTCCCCAACTATCAGGGAAATCCTCACCACTTTTCTCAATTGTAAAATGGTAACTCTGCTGCCCGTTAACAAACTGGATATCCTTTGTGTTTTTAATGTTGATTCCAAGAGTGTATTCGAGACCATGTATCGGCAGGATGGTGAACTCATTGTCATATTCCTTGAAATCAAAAATCTCGTCAGCATCACCCCCCAGAGCAGGTATCCTCAACGGCAGCCCCCCTGCCGGAGCGGGATTGGTGAGCCTCAATTCAACATTAATCTTGCCGGTATTCTTGCTGATCGAGGTTGCACCTCTCTTGAAATCGACAAGATTGTCACTTCCGGGAATAATGATGTCTATGTACGATTCCACAGGATCCACAGTATAGTAATCTGGAACATTGGGTCCCGAGGTTACATGGAGGCGGAAAGACTGTTCACCCTCGGTAATTTCGTCATCGGTCACGCTAATCGGAAATTTCCATGCATGAAACTCTAGCCCGCCCAGTTCCTTCATTTCGTACTCCTCCACCTCCACAGTTAGCGTAGACGCAAAGTTGACGCCATCAATAGGTGTATCGGTATGGAACATAAACGTCGCAGGATGTGGCACGGGTTCAGAAAAATACAAGTAAACATCTTCCTCCGTTCCCTCGGCAATCTCAACCGATGGCTCTGCTATAAAACCGAACCATTGGTCGTTTTTAAGAATGGTCAAATCAAACTCATCATTATTCGTATCAATTTCACCCCATGAATTATCCAATAGGGACAGGCCGAACGTTATGAGTTTGTCGTCCTCAGTATCATCATCGTCGGTTATGGGAATCGGAATTACATGCTGAAAACTTCCGGTCTCATTCCTCCAAGGAATAGTGAAGTTATGGCTGACAGTACCTCCGATATCGGCATGTTGATGTTGACCGGAGATATTTAACCGCATGCGAAGTCCTGAAGGCGGCGTGTCCCCTGTAAGGTTCAACGTAAGATTAATAGAACCCACATCTTCCTCAACCTCAATACTGCTCCCGACAAAACCGACAAGATTGTTATTCGCGGGAATGGTAACTTGTATGGATGCCTCTTGATCCTGAGCGTAGGAAGACGGAAAATCATGTCCGGTTGCAACAATTATGAAAGTCTCACCGCCTTCCCTGTCTGTATCCTCGTTCGCGGTAACCTGTAAACTATAAGAGGAGGCTTGCGCTCCCGAAATTCTTACCTCACTTGGTGGAAAGGAAATGTCCCTATCCGAATTATTTTCGACACGGAACGACACTCTCGCAGGGGCATCTTCTGGTATGCTACTGGGGAAATTCAAAATAAGAGGCTTCTCCTCTCCCTCGATAATCTCAACAGATTCCTCCGCCCAACTGATTTTTTGGTCGTTTTCAAGAATCGTCAACGGGTGCGCCGCCCGTTCGTTCAGCGTTCCCCAACCGTCCGGGAAATTTCGTCTTTTCTGAAGCACCAAGTCGTAAGTCTCCGTGTTTTCAGCCAGATCGTCATCATCAATATTGACGGTGAAGGTGTATTGGAGACCGTCCTCCGGCATGATGGTGAATTCGTTGCCATTGACGAAGTCAAAGTCGTTGGAAATAACACCGGCTGCGTTTACACTCACCGTGTCTATTCTCAACGGCAACCCTCCGGCCGGAGCGGGGTTGGTGAGCGTCAAGGTAACACCAACCGTACCGACATCCTCATTGACTTCGGTTGCCACGTTCATGAAACTGACAAGATTGTCGCTCTCGGGAATAATGATTTCTATGGACGAATGTTCAGGATCCAAAGTATGGGATTTCGGGAAGTTGGTTCCCGGGGTTACAGAGAGGGTGAAAGACTGTTTGCCCTCGGAAGTTTCGTCATCGACCACGCTAATCGGAAACTTCCATGCATGAAACTGTTGCTGTCCCAGATCCTTCATTTCATAGTCGTTCACCTGCACAGTTAGCGTGGATGCAAAGTTGACGCCATCAATAGGGGTATCGGCATGGAACATAAATGGCACAGGTTTTAACGCAGGACTGGTGAAATACAAATAAGCATATCCCGGCGGTCCCTCGGCAATCTCAACCGAGGAGTCATAAAATTGAATAGTTTGATCATTTTGATTAATCTTCAAGGTGGC
>JAPOUU010000117.1 GCA_026708505.1 Hyphomicrobiales bacterium
ATCGTTTTCTTCACCAACGTCATTTTACAATCAACCACATTAACATCGCGCAGCAGACGGGGCTGGTGTCCCAGCACAAAATATCCTCCATAGGTATTATCGGCAATGATGTCGGTGATGCACACATCCGGACCCGCGACGCGTGAGGCAACAATCTCGAGCGCCGGCACCGCATAGGCGACAGCGTCAATGATTTGGGACGTAGTGGGATTTTCGAAAGCAATGTCACGACTCAATACAAAGGCGATCTCGGCCTCTATTCGAGGTTGCTGGCTATAAAACCGGGGATCGGAATTACAAACACCCCCAAGAGAACAATCCATATCGTCAAAAAGAAATCCGTAACCCGGCTGCGAAACACCAAACCTCTCCTGTATCGCCGTAGAAGTAAATCCCACCTTGCGTCCGACAATCTTCGCACCATTTGCTCTGCGAAATTCCACGACTTTCTCTTGAACCTCGTAAGCTTTCGCCAGGTCATCCTTCCCTATCAAGTCGTGCACCGGTGCACAGGTGCCTCCCTCTTTAAACGCTTGCGACAAACGTTCCGCCGCCTCGGCAATCTCTTTACCCATCGCCTGTCTCTCCTGCTTCGTCTTCTTGCACAGGCTTGCTTTTCGCACGGGCAATGCCAACACGCGCAGGACGGAGTAGTCTCTCGCCGATCATATAACCCGACTGCACGACCTCGACAACCTCATCGAAGTCACCTGAAGTTTCCCCCGCTTCAAAGACCGCCTCGTGATAGTTCGGGTCAAATTTTTCTCCTAACGGCTCCATTCGCCGGACGCCATGACGTGTCATTACATCAAGCAACTCGCGCTCAATCGCACCGATGCCCTCAAGCAACTCGCTGCTCTCGCCCGACTCGCGTCGCGCGGCATCAAGGGCGCGTCCGAGGTTGTCGCACACCGAAAGCATGTCGCGCGCAAACGAACTAATCCCGTAACTCATCGCATTGCGACGTTCTTCCTCGCTGCGCCGCCGGACGTTGTGCAACTCCGCAAGCGCGCGCTTCCACTTATCTTCCAAATCGGAAATAATCTCTTCGGGCGAGGGTTCCGCCTTGGACTCCTCCGGCTCCTCCACCGCCGCCTCGGGCGCAACGGCCTCGTCGCTGCCGTTGCCCTCTTGCGCGGATTCCTCCGACATCTCTCTTTCGTCGCTATCGTTCACCAATCGAATCCTTTGCCTCAATGCCTCAATGCCAATATAGTATCTAACACAATATAGTATTCCCAACCACAAATGAGAAGCCCATGCGGAATAACAGACAAAACGACCAAATCCGAAATATCTCCTTTGAGACCGATGTGACCAAATACGCCGAAGGCTCGTGCCTCGTCGGCTTCGGGGACACGAAAGTCCTCTGCACCGCGAGCGTTGAGGACAGCGTCCCGTCGTGGATGCGCGGGACAAAAAAGGGCTGGGTCCACGCCGAATACGCAATGCTCCCGAGGGCAACCTCGCAGCGCGTCAAACGCGAGTCCGTCGGCGGACGCCAATCCGGGCGCTCCCTTGAAATTCAACGCCTCATCGGGCGGTCCCTGCGGGCGGTCATTGAGCCCACGGTCCTGGGAGAGCGCCAGGTGCTCATTGACTGCGACGTCCTGCAGGCGGACGGTGGCACGCGCACGGCTTCAATAACGGGTGCGTGGGTGGCGTTGCGCTTGTGCATGGACGGATTGTTGCACAAAGGCGTATTGGCGGAAGATCCGCTGCTGGACCATGTCGTGGCAATTTCCTCGGGCCTGGTTGACGGCGTTGCGCTGTTGGACCTCGAATACGCCGAAGACTCCCGCGCCGATGCCGATGCCAATTTCATCTTTACCGGCGCCGGTAACTTGGTGGAGGTTCAGGCAAGCGGCGAAGGCAAGAGTTTCTCGCACCAGGAATTTCTCGACATGATGGCGTTGGCGCGCTCGGCTTGTGACGAGTTGGTCGCATTGCAAAAAGAGGCTTGTGCACGGGCGAGCGCCGCGCCATGACGCATCGCCGTTTGCAAGAAGGCTCCCTTCTTTTGGCAAGCCACAATGCCGGAAAAGTTGCAGAACTGGCCGATTTGCTGAGCCCTTTCGGAATTGAATGCATCGGCGCGGGAGACCTTCAACTCGGCGAACCCGAAGAGACCGGCACGACCTTTCTTGAGAACGCAACCATCAAAGCGCAAGCAGCCGCGCGGGAGGGAGCGCGCGTTGCGCTTGGCGACGACTCCGGACTGGAGGTCGATGCCCTTGATGGTGCACCGGGAATATTCTCGGCACGCTGGGCCGGTGCGAACAAGGATTTCGATGCCGCCATGAAAAGAATCCTTGATGCTTTGGAGCAATCGAAAGACGGCACTCGCACGGCAAGGTTTGTCTGCGCCCTTGTGCTTGCGTGGCCCGACGGTCATTGCGAAGCGTTCGAGGGAACGGTTGAAGGCGAAATTACCGACCGGCCTTGTGGTGATGCGGGCTTCGGTTACGACCCCATTTTTCGCCCGCTCGGACACCGTTGCAGTTTTGCAGAAATGGAAACATCGCAAAAACAAACCCTCTCCCATCGCGCACGCGCCTTCGGCGCCCTCGCCCATGCTTGCCTGCCCCGACGCTCTAGTGCCTGAATCGATGCGTGATATTAATGTCGGCAACGATGCCGAAAACAGTTTTGGCATCTACATCCACTGGCCTTTCTGCGTTTCCAAATGCCCCTATTGCGACTTCAACTCCCATGTTGCGCGTGACGGCATCGACTCCGACTTATGGACGAAAATGCTGCGCGCCGAACTCGACTCTCTAAACAAGCATGCACATTTTCCGAAAAGCCTGGTATCGGTTTTCTTCGGCGGCGGAACGCCTTCGTTGATGGCGCCCGGCAGCGTTGCCGCGTTGCTTGAAGCCGTTGACGCACATTGGGGACTTGATGCCGAAACGGAAATCTCGCTGGAGGCCAACCCCGAAAGCGTTTCGAAGGAAAAACTCCAAGCGTATCGAGCCGCCGGAGTCAATCGACTCTCTCTTGGCGTGCAGTCCTTTGATGACTCCGCTTTGCGTGCACTCGGACGCCCCCATGATGCTGCCCAGGCGCTCTCGGCGGTGCGCACGGCGCGTGAATGCTTCGAGCGCATATCCTTTGACCTCATCTATGCACGTCCGCGGCAAAGCGTTGCAGATTGGCGCGCGGAGTTGTCGCGCGCTTTGGAACTGGCATCGAAAGAAAATATCGGGCACATCTCCCTCTACCAATTGACGATTGAACCCGGAACGGCTTATGCGCGCTGGCACGGGAACGGGCAACTCCGTTTGCCAAGCGATGAAACCGCCCTCGAACAGTTGGAACTCGCCAACGAGTTATGCTCGCAAGCAGGCCTCGAACGCTACGAAGTCTCCAACTACGCACGTGCAGGAGAAGAATGCCGACACAATCTTTTGTACTGGCGCTACGGATTTTATGCGGGCATCGGTCCGGGCGCACATGGACGCCTGCCGGGAGAATCGTCCCAAGAGCGCATCGCCACCGAAACCATGCGCGATCCGGCGGAATGGCTGGAACAGGTCAGGCGATGCGGAAACGGAATTATCCAAAAAGAGTCGCTATCACCGATGCAACAAGGCGACGAGATGTTGCTGATGGGGTTGCGTCTGCGCGAAGGCGTGTGCCTGCAACGTTACTCCCGGGTAACTTCAACGGACATCGGCGGGAAAATCGAACCGTTGCTCAAAGAAGGACTGCTCTGGCGTTCGGGTGACAAATTCGGATGCACGCCGCGCGGCAACGCCGTTCTCGACAATATCCTTGCACAACTGCTCGCCTAGAGCCAGGATGCACAGTATTGTCGCCGGCGGAGCAGCGGACATTGGAAATTCGGTTACGATTGGACTTGGTAACGGGATGCGGCTTGGTTTCTTCTTTATCTTAATTTTCGACTCCCGTATCTCGTTGCTCCCATAAACGGCATTGGCAAAAATCGATTTGAATTCGTGCGTGGCCGATTGATTGCCGAAGATGCGGATAATTCCATGATTCTTGCTGTAACTTCCCCGCATTTCGGCATTAATATACTCGCTAAACCTTGTACCTTCCCTGTGATATAATGTCGGCATGTCCGACTTCTGACAATAACATGAGACGCGAAATTGATTCCCTTAAGGAGATCATGGAGGCAAAAATGGAAACTATGAAAGCCAAAGACAAATCTGCTATTGATCGGCTCATTGCGAGCAATGAGAAGCTCGTCAATACCATTACCATAAGGATGATACTTGTGACTGGTCTTGGCATTGGAATTCTGGCTTTGATATTCAAATAATAGGCAAGGCATTTTCCCGACCATAAAACGACAATGGCAAGGTTTTCTTTTCCATTGCCGGAGGGTTCAAGTACAGTTTCATTGAATCCATCGGGGTTATCGCATCCATTGCCCTGACCATTACCGGTATATTTACCGTCTATATCCGTTCCATGAAGGCTTCAACGGCTTTGTGCAGGGTTATTGAAACTTCACCGTTTCCGTCCTATCCTAAATTCTATCCCGAATCGAATCCCGCATGTCACACGTATTTCCACGAGACACTCGAAACCCGCCGCCGCTGGCCGTTCGAGCCGAAGGCTGCTATCTCTTTGACGCCGACGGCAAGGCTTATTTGGACGGCTCTTGCGGCGCGGCGGTTTCCTGCCTCGGCCACGGCGACAAAGATGTCATCGCTGCGGTATGCGCGCAGGCGAATGAAATGGCGTTTGCGCACACGGGGTACTTCACCTCTGCGCCCGCGGAATCCCTTGCCGACTTGCTGATTGCGAACGCACCGGGCGAATTGGAACGCGCTTATTTTGTATCCGGAGGCTCGGAAGCGGTTGAATCCGCCCTGAAATTGGCACGGCAGTATTTTGTCGAGATCGGGGAGCCGCAACGATGCAAGTTGATTGCACGCAGACAGAGCTATCACGGCAACACGCTGGGGGCGCTGGCCGCGGGAGGAAATCTTCTTCGCCGTGACATGTATGAACCGTTGTTGGCGGAAGTTTCCCACATCGCGCCTTGTTATGAATACGGGTTGCGCGAAGAAGGCGAAAGCGTTGAGGCGTATGGACAGCGCGCGGCCCAGGAATTGGAAGACGAAATTTTACGTCTGGGCGCTTCGAACGTGATGGCATTCATTGCCGAACCCGTCGTCGGCGCGACGCTCGGGGCGGCTCCCGCGGTTGCGGGGTATTTCCGGCGCATTCGGGAGATCTGCGACAAATACGGCGTGCTGTTGATACTGGACGAGGTGATGTGCGGCATGGGCCGTACGGGTTTTCTATTCGCGTGCGAGGAGGACGGCATCGCACCGGATATTGTCTGTATTGCCAAGGGTTTGGGCGGCGGATACCAGCCAATCGGAGCGATGCTTTGCACCGGAAAGATTTACGATGTAATAAAATCGGGCAGTGGCTTTTTTCACCACGGTCACACTTATGTGGGACATCCCACGGCTGCCGCCGCAGGCTATGCGGTGGTGAATAAATTATTGGAGCGCAAACTCGTCGAACGCGTCAAAGAAATGGGAAAAGTATTGCGTTCGAGTTTGGAATCCCGCTTCGGACAGCATCCCCATATCGGCGACATTCGCGGACGCGGGTTATTCATGGGACTGGAGATAGTTGAAGACCGTGCGAGCAAGCGCCCCTTCGCGCCGGAAAAATCGATAGCGTTGCGCACGAAACTGGCGGCGTTTGAGGCGGGATTGATCTGCTATCCGGTGGGAGGAACGCGTGATGGCAGACAAGGCGATCACGTTTTGCTCGCGCCGCCATTCATTATCGAAGAAGCACAGATAGAGGAGTTAAGCGGCAAACTCGCCCTCGCCTTATCGAAAGTGTTGGAGGAAAACCACAAACCACTTACGGGCTAGCGGATGCTGATTACATAAATCAGGTGCACCTGCTCGTTCAAAGAAACGCACTGTCGTCGCTCGTCAGAATTACACCGCTACGAGGAGCAACCTTGGTTATTGGCTCCTTCTAACGACGGTTAAAGTTACGCTTGTTGAGCTTCCGAGTTGCACGCCACTCGGACGTCCCGAGGGAAAAACGGGATTGGAGCGTCTGCTACTGTTCGGTCTGCATGGCGCTGCCGATCGGCCAAAGGAAATACCGACTCCCGAGAAATCGCAATCATTGGGTAGTCAAAGTTACGCTGTTCGAACTACCAATCTCCACGTCGCTCGGATGCCCCGCTGGCAACTCAACCGTAACCATCGCTGTTGTTCCCGATGGCGGTGAACCGAAGAACAAAAAATTAATATCAACGAAACTTTCTCCGTCCTCAATTAAAATTGAGCACGGAGAAGATTGACAACGTGTCCCGCTACCAAAAACATCAGGAGCCTGCGTCGTCCCCGCCGAAAGAACATTATAGTCTATAGACCAAAAAGTCAAATAACTGTTCGCAGTGCCACCTAGAACAAGATTCAGCATGAGATCTGCTTCGAGTGGTGCGCTTAACTCGATACTCATTCGCGCAAGAAACCCAAGACCCCCAGCATTGACACTCGTTGCCCCGCTGTAGTTCAGCGATACGGTGCGGACCTCGTCATCCACAAGGTTCACGGTGTGCGTTGCCGTGCCGAGCGTCCAGCCGTCCGGCAGAGACTGGCTCTGCGGAATCGTAAGTATGATTTGAGGCGCACCTGTGTCCGTATTGTTAATACCCGTCAGCGTAATCGTACCGCTCATCTCGCCCGCCGATATCGTCAGAGTTGCAGGGGAGATGTTGAAGTGCGTGCCTGCCGTCGCCGTTCCGCTCGTCGTATCGATATTCAAGGTAATATCCCGGGGCGCGGGCCGATTGACGTTGATTGCCACATCAATCCCCGGTGTTTCGTTCGTCTCATCAAGCGTCGTTGGGGCATCCGAAGCGAAACTGACGGTGTTGTCGTTGGCGGGTATGGTGATAGTGTATGGGCCGCCCAGCGAAAAACCGGTTCCGGCACGTGAATTCGTGCGGTCGTCGCGAAGTCTCAAAACGATGGTCTCGTCCAACTCGGCTTCATCGTCTGCACGAACGGCAAAGGTGGTGGTCTTTGTGAGGTCAGTGCTCGAGCCACCAAAGGGAACCTCAACCGCTGCGAAGGTGTAGTCATCGCCCTCGGCGGCAGTTTGCCCGTTGTTTCCTGCCCCTGCGGCTTCAACCACCACGGTGATCTCGGTGGGCGGTAGTTGGGTGACACCGAGCGTGACCGTAACCGTTGTGGTGCCATTATCGGGCTCGGCCACACTCTTTGGCGTGGCGTCCGCAATGAAGATGCTCAAATCATCGTCCTGAAGGGTCACGGTGTGCGTTGTCTGCGAGCCGAACGCCCAGCCGTCCGGCAGGTCACCCGA
>JAPOUU010000001.1 GCA_026708505.1 Hyphomicrobiales bacterium
CCCCTGTCCAGCAATAGCGCCGTTGATTTCGGGGACTTGCTGATCGCAGCCGCATAGTGCAGAGGCGTTTTGCCCTCCTTGTCACGGACTTCAATGTTTGCACCCCTATCCAGCAGCCACCCGATCAGTTCCGGTGTTCCGCTTACCATAAGGGCTTCCAATTCATGTTTTTCCATATGGTCTTTCATCTCCTTTATATCTTTGCCTTCTCGAAACAACCTATACAGCATCTGCTCTTCGGTCCATATTGCCGCATAATGCAGAGGTGTGTGCCCGTCCTCGTTGCGTGCTTCCATTCTTGCACCTCCATCCAGCAATAACGTAACCACTTCCAGCGTTTGGCCGGTTCTCGCTGCCATATGCAAGGGCGTATTTCCGCGTTCGTCGCGCGCATTGATATCCGCACCCCGCTCCAACAATGGCGATATCATTCCCGGCGACCTGCCAAATATCACCGCCAGATGCAGAGGCGTCCCGCCCTCCCTGGCGCGAACTTGTATGTCCGCGCCGCTTCTGACGGCTTGAATCACATCCCGGGCGGTCGCCGTCTCCCAGAATTCCCTATCCAGCAAAGGATTCTCCTGGGCATGACCGGCAAGGGGACAGAACCCCGCAAGCATCACTGCTACAAACGCCAACTTCCTCATAACGCAACTCCTTCCCGTATAGAACCCCTCCCGAACCACCCGCACCCTAGCACCGAATACACCTTGAAAAAATCCCGTAAAAACCTTCACAAATTGACCCCGATGCGCTAGGCTCAAAGCGTCTAACGGGTGCTCGAGCCGAGTCTCAATGTGCCTGAACCGTCATATGTCAAAAAAACACTAGCAACACGCAAACAAATCGCATAAAATCGGCTCGTCATGTCTGAAGGAATCGCTCATAACTGGCAACTCGGCTTCCAGGCCGCAGCCTCCCCCGTCATGGAACGCATTGACGGCTTTCACGACTTTCTGCTCATCATCACCGCGGGCATCTGCGTCTTTGTGCTCGCTCTGCTCGCTTACTGCGTAATACGGTTTCGCGCGGGCGCAAATCCGATACCCTCGACCACAAGCCACAACAATATCCTTGAGGTCGTATGGATTGTCATTCCCATACTGATTCTCGCCGTGATTGCCTTGCCGTCGCTACGGCTGCATTACCTTGAAGTCGAGATTCCTCCCGCCGACCTCACAATCAAGGCTATCGGGCACCAGTGGTATTGGGAATATGAATACCCCGACCATGGCGGCTTCGGTTTCGATGCGTTGATGGTCGAAGACGAAGATCTCCAGCCCGGACAACCGCGCCTTCTCGCAACGGATGCTCCCGTCGTGGTGCCCGTCCATGCCACCGTACGAGTCCTTATTACCGCTTCCGACGTGCTGCACAGCTGGGCGGTGCCGGCATTGGGAGTCAAAATGGACGCCGTGCCCGGACGGCTGAACGAAACCTGGTTCCAGGCCAAGCGAACCGGCGTCTTCTACGGCCAATGCTCCGAACTCTGCGGCGTGCGGCACGCATTCATGCCCATAGAAATCCACGTCGTTTCGCAAAGCAAATTCAACGAATGGGTCGCACAACAACAAGAACAAGCCGGAATCGCCCCGGCAACGGAGGACGCATCATGAGCACTGCCGAAGCGCATATCACGGGCTGGCGGCGTTTCGCCTACGCCACAAACCACAAAGACATCGGCACCATGTACCTCGTCTTTGCCATCCTCGCCGGAATCATCGGCGGGGTGTTCTCCGTTATTATGCGCATGGAACTCATGACGCCCGGAGACCAGGTCCTCGGCGGAGATTACCACCTCTACAACGTCATTATCACCGCGCACGGCCTGATTATGGTTTTCTTCATGGTGATGCCCGCGCTCATCGGAGGCTTCGGCAACTGGTTCGTCCCGCTCATGATCGGCGCCCCCGACATGGCGTTCCCGCGCATGAACAACATTTCGTTCTGGCTGCTGCCGCCTGCGTTCTTGCTGTTGCTGGGTTCCGTGTTCGTTGAAGGAAGCGCCGCCGGCGACGGTGTCGGAGCAGGCTGGACTGTCTATCCGCCGCTCTCCACATCCGCGCATACCGGCCCGGCGATGGATATGGCAATCCTCTCGCTGCATTTGGCGGGAGCCTCCTCGGTGCTCGGCGCCATTAATTTCATCACGACCATCCTCAATATGCGCGCGCCCGGAATGTCGCTGCACAAGATGCCCCTCTTCGCCTGGTCGATATTGGTAACGGCGTTCCTGCTGCTGCTCGCAATCCCCGTGCTTGCCGGCGCAATCACGATGCTCCTGACCGACAGGAACTTCGGCACAACCTTCTTCGATGCGGCCGGGGGTGGCGATCCCATCCTCTTCCAGCACCTCTTCTGGTTCTTCGGGCATCCGGAAGTCTACATCATGATACTGCCCGCCTTCGGCATCATCTCGCAGGTTATCGCGACGTTCTCGCGCAAGCCCGTCTTCGGCTATCTCGGAATGGTCTATGCGATGGTGCTTATCGGCGTTATCGGATTCCTCGTTTGGGCGCATCACATGTATACGGTCGGAATGTCCCCGAATGTGCAGACTTACTTCATCGTCGCAACCATGGTCATCGCCGTGCCTACGGGCGTGAAAATCTTCTCTTGGATCGCAACGATGTGGGGCGGGTCGTTGCGCTTTGAAACGCCCATGCTGTTCGCCATCGGGTTCATCTTCATGTTTACCGTCGGAGGCGTGACCGGAGTCGTGCTCGCAAACGCGGGCGTCGACAGGGCGCTTCACGATACCTATTACGTCGTCGCGCACTTTCATTACGTCTTGTCGCTGGGAGCCGTGTTCGGAATCTTTGCGGGCTGGTATTACTGGTTCGGCAAAATGTCCGGATACCAATACAGCGAGTTGTGGGGCAAATTGCACTTCTGGACGACCTTCATCGGCGTCAATCTGCTCTTCTTCCCGCAACACTTCCTCGGGCTCGCCGGAATGCCCCGCCGATACGCCGACTACCCCGACGTCTACGCCGGATGGAACTATGTTTCCTCCATCGGCGGATATATCTCCGCGGCCGGAACCGTGATCTTCTTCATCGGGGTGGCCGCGGCATTCTCGCGCAAACGGCGCTGCGCCGACAACCCTTGGGGCGAAGGCGCTACAACCCTTGAATGGACACTCTCATCTCCCCCGCCTTTCCACCAGTATGGACAACTCCCTCGCTTCGCATAACCGCCCCGCTGCCGCGAGCATTCACTTTCCGAACGCGCGCGACTATCTTGAACTGCTCAAGCCGCGGGTCATGTCACTCGTTCTCTTCACCGCCTTTGTCGGTATGGTCGGGGCGGGGGCATCAACACATCCGCTGCTCGCCTGGATAGCCCTGCTCTGCATCGCCCTTGGCGCGGGCGCGGCAGGCGCCTTGAACATGTGGTTCGACGCCGATATTGACGCGGTCATGACACGCACGCAAACGCGCCCAATCCCGCAAGGACGGATCCTCCCCGGTGAAGCGCTCGGTTTCGGGTGCTCTCTCGCGGCGGGCGCGGTGCTCACAATGGGTTTGCTCCTGAATTGGAGCGCGGCAATCCTGCTTGCCGCCACCATAGCCTTCTACATCTTCATTTATACGATGCTGCTAAAACGCCGGACGCCTCTCAACATCGTCATTGGCGGAATTGCCGGAGCGACGCCCCCCGTTATCGGCGCTCTCGCCGTCAGCGGCACCGTCACCTTGTCCTCCATCTTCCTTTTCCTCATCGTCTTCCTCTGGACGCCGCCCCACTCGTGGGCGCTCGCACTCTTGCGAAACCGCGAATACGAAAAGGTCGGCGTGCCGATGCTGCCGGCAACCCATGGCGCAAGCGCAACCTGTCGGCAAACCCTCGTTTATTCCCTGTTGCTTGCCGGTGCGAGCTTGTTGCCGTACCTGTATGACATTGCAAGCGTGTTCTATCTGGCCGTTGCGCTGGTGTTGAACGGCGTGTTTCTCGTGGGCGCCGCGCGGCTTTCGCTCGCGTGCAAGCGCGGCAACGATCTCGCGCAGCCCGCCCGCTTCCTCTTCCGCTTTTCCATCCTCTATCTCTTCTTGCTCCTGTTGGCGATGTTGGCCGATTCGGGAATTGGGCTGCTGGCATGAGCGAAACACCGTTGCAAGCACCATCCCGGGAGGCTCATTCCCAAGAAGCTCATTCCCGGGAGGCCCGTTCCCAAGAAGCCCTTTCCCGGGAGACTCCCTTCCAAGAGGCTCATTCCCAAGAAGCCCTTTCCCGGGCGGCTCCTTCCCAAGAGTCCGGTTCCCGGGAATATCCTTCCCGGGAGGCCGATTCCCAAGGGGCCCGTTCCCAAGGAACCCCTTCTCGGGAGGACCCTTCCCGGGAGGCTATGCTTGCCTATCGGGCGCGGCAAAAACGCCGCAACCTCGTCACCGCACTCCTGCTCGGGGGAATGGTCGCACTGTTTTTTCTGGCAACCATCGTCCGACTCGGAGAAAATGTACGCATCGATAGATTCTCAGGAGGATAAGCCATGAGCAACAACAAACGAATCATCCCCATCGCCTGCTTTGCGCTGGTTGCCGTAATGGTCGCGGTTTCCTACGCATCCGTCCCTCTATACGAATGGTTCTGCCGCGTGACCGGATACGGAGGCACTATCAATACGGCCATCGGCGATAATCACGACGGGGTGGAAATTTCCGACCGCGAGGTTGTCATTCGTTTTGACGCAAACATCGGCGAGGGCGTCGACTTGGACTTCAAACCGGAGCAAGTCTCCCTGCCCCTCCACATCGGCGAAAAAGCGCTCGCGAACTACGTCAGCGTCAATCCTTCCGAGGACCCCTTCTTTGGCATGGCGACTTTCAACGTCACGCCCCACCGCGCAAGTTCATACGTCTCAAAAATCGAATGCTTTTGCTTTTCGCAGCACAAACTCGAGCCCGGCGAAGAAGCGCTCATGCCCGTCTATTTCTACATAGACCCCGCCATCGAGGAAGATGAAGAAATGAACGACATCCACACCATCACCTTCTCATACACATTTTTTGAAACAGCCCCCTGGGAAAGCGAAATGGAGAGCCACTAATGAGCGAACATACACAAGAACACGATTATCATCTCGTCCAGCCAAGCGCATGGCCGATCATCGGCGCAACCGGCGCGCTTATTCTCGCCGTCGGATTCGTGATGGTCATGCATGGAGGAACATACTGGCCGCTCGTCATCGGCTCGGTCATCACGCTTTACACCATGCTGGGATGGTGGCGCGATGTCATCCGCGAAGGCAAGCACGGCGACCATACGCCCGTCGTCCAGCTCCACATGCGATACGGGATGATTCTCTTTATCGCCTCCGAGGTCATGTTCTTCTTCGCATGGTTCTGGGCCTATTTCGACGCAAGCATGTTTCCCGGCGAAGCCGCCCAGTTCGAACGCGCCGCCCTTACCGGCGGGAACTGGCCTCCCGATGGCATTGAAACCTTTGATCCGTGGCACCTGCCCCTGCTCAACACGCTCATCTTGCTGACATCGGGAACAACGGTGACCTGGGCGCACCACGCCCTCCAGAACGGCGACAGAAACGGTCTCAAATGGGGACTTATCCTAACCATACTCCTCGGCATGCTTTTCACCGCCGTACAGGCTTACGAATACACCCACGCGGCTTTTGGTTTCTCGGGGCACATTTACGGAGCAACTTTCTTCATGGCAACCGGATTCCACGGCGCCCACGTCATCATCGGAACCGTCTTTTTGACCGTGTGCCTGCTGCGGGCCCTCAATGGTGCGTTCACAAAAGAAAACCACTTCGGGTTTGAAGCCGCCGCATGGTATTGGCACTTCGTTGACGTCGTATGGCTGTTCCTGTTTGCCGCCATCTACGTGTGGGGCGCATGAGCGGCAAGGGACAAATCTTCCGGGCCGGAGAAGTCCGCGCCGGCATCCCCGAGGGTGAACAATTCTCCGTCTGCATGCGCCGGGGCAATTGGACGCTTGAGCTCTACGAACCCCAAAACAAAGACGAGCAGAAACCCCACAAACAAGACGAGTGCTATGTAGTGCTCGAAGGGAGCGGCGTGTTCGTCATGGGAGACGAACGGGTGAAATTCGGTCCCGGCGATATGATTTTCGTGCCCGCAGGACTGCCCCACCGCTTCGAGGAATTCGGCGAACGAATGAGCGTGTGGGTAATCTTTGGCGGACCCGAGGGCGGCGAACCGGCTTGATGGAACGGCGAAAAGGGTTCGTTTGGATTGCCCTGCCTGCATTTTTGATACTCTGCGCGCTGGGTTTTTGGCAATTGGAACGACACAAACAGAAGCAGGAATACAGCGCACGCTTGGAAAGCCAAACCAATGTGCAGACAAGCCCCCTGCCCTCCTCGAATCAATGGGACGCCGTTGATGTGGACGCGTGGGAACATCGAAAAGTTCAGTTGCAAGGCGTATTCGACCCGAGCCGGGAAGTTTACTGGTTTAACCATCGCGAGATTTTTGGGGCGGGTTTCGATATTCTCACGCCCCTGCGTTTGCGCGATGGAGGATGGGTCGTGGTGAATCGGGGATTCATCGCAACGCCCTCCCCGCCGCAAGACACATATATCGGCGGCAGCCAAAAAGAAATCACACTGACCGGATCTTTGCGCAAACCGGCAACGCGGCGATGGTTTGATCCCGCCAACGATGTTGATGCGCGCCTGTGGGTCGTCCGTGACCTCGCCGCTATGGCATCATGGATGGATATTGACCCTGTTGCGCCCTGGTTCGTCCATGCCGAATCACCCCTGTCGCTTGATGGTGCCGCCGCGCATATTGCCACGCCGATTGCCAACCCCGTTCGCGCGCCCGTACGACGGGTCAACCATATCGCCTACGCGGTCACATGGTTCGCCATGGCGGTAATCCTCGCCGTAATGTTTATCGTCTACATCCGCAGGGAGGAGTAACAATGAAATATATCTCCACGCGCGGACAAGCAAATCCCGCCGATTTTGAGAGCGTGTTGCTATCGGGGCTGGCGAGCGACGGCGGGCTCTACATGCCCGAGACATTGCCGGAATTCTCCGCCGGGGAGATTAAGGGTTTTCGCGATGCCTCCTACGCCGATATCGCTTTCGCATGCGTGAGAAAATTCGTTGATGACTCATGGAGCGACAGCGAGCTTCGCGATTGCATTGACGGCGCTTACTCGACATTTGACGATGCGGCCGTCACGCCCCTGCAAAGGTTATCGCAAGACGAATATCTGCTTGAATTGTTTCACGGACCGACCTTTTCCTTCAAGGACGTTGCGATGCAGCTATTGTCGCGTTTGTTCGCAACGGC
>JAPOUU010000012.1 GCA_026708505.1 Hyphomicrobiales bacterium
CAACCGAGGGAACGACCGGGCATCCGGTCGCGGTGGTGTTGAACTTCGATCCTCCCGCGGACGGATTGGAAGTCATGGCAACGGCAACGGGCGACCATGCCGCCGATGTTTCGATTCCCTCGCCGGTGCTGAACTTCACCGGCACCACGCGCGAACTTCCGGTGTTGGTGGACGTGCTGACGGACACCCAGGAGGAAGGCGCGGAGATTGTGCTTCTGGAGCTGGGAGAAACCGCGGCGCCCCTGCCGGCGGGCTGGACGCTGCTTGCTTCGGGGGATAACGACCACGATTTGACCATCCTGCCGAACGGCCAGACGGCGATGTTCGTCGAAGCCGGCTGGACGGCGGACGAGGGCGACGGGACGATATCGTTCCAGGTGGAATTGTCCGCAGACGCTCCCGCGGGCGGCATTCCCCTCGAGGCGGCGATCACCTCGGGCAACGAGAACAATGATGTCACCTTCACGACGCAAAGCTTTGTGATCATCGAAGGCGAGCGCCAGCACACGCTGACGGTCGATATCAATGACGACACCCTGGTCGAGCCGGACGAGACGGTCACCTTCACCCTGTCGAAGGACGCAAGCGCAGTCTTTCCGGATGCCTGGGGGGATTTGGGAACGCCGACGACCTTTGAACTTACCATTACGAACAACGACAGCGCGACCGTCGGCTTTGCGGCGGCGGCGTCCACATTGCTCGAAGGCGATACCACGGCCGTCTTGACGGTCTCGATGAGCAACCCGGTGTCGCAAGATGTGGAAGTCACGCTGAGCGAGAGCGGAGACGTTAATGGCGATCTCGCTTTCTCTCCGGCTGCGATGACCTTCGCGCCCGGAGAGACGAGCAAGGAAGTCACGCTGACGGTGAACGCCGCGAACAACGACACGACGCCGGAGGGAGATGTGGCGATTACCTACACGCTCGCGGGCACGTTCCCCGATAATGTGAGTTTTGCCGCAGGGGAGCATGTCGTCACTTTCGCGGATGACGACAGAACCATAAGTTTCAGGGATGCTTCTTCGAGTGCGTCCGAGGGAACGACCGGACATCCCGTCGCGGTGGTATTGAACTTCGATCCTCCCGCGGGCGGATTGGAGGTCGCGGCAACGGCGACGGGTGACCATGCCGCCGATGTTTCGATTCCCTCGCCGACGCTGAACTTCACCGGCACCACGCGGGAACTTCCGGTGCTGGTGAACGTGCTGGAGGACGCTGTACAAGAAGACGCGGAAATTGTGCTTCTGGAATTGGGAGAAACGGCGGCGCTCCTGCCTGCGGGCTGGACGCTGCTTGCTTCGGGCGACAACGACCACGACCTGACCATCCTGCCGAGTGACCAGACGGCGATGTTCGCACAAGCCGGCCGCACGGCGGACGAGGGCGACGGGACGATATCGTTCCTGGTTGAATTGTCCGCAGACGCGCCTTCGGGCGGCGTTCCCCTTGAGGCGGCAATCACCTCGGGCAACGACGACGGCGATGTCACATTCACCACGCAAAGTTTTGTGATAGTCGAAGGCGCGCGCGAGCACACGCTGACGGTCGATATCAATGACGACGCTTTGCCCGAGTCGGACGAGACGGTTGTGTTCACCCTGTCGAAGGATTCAAGCGCCGTCTTTCCGGACGCCTGGGGCGACTTGGGAGCGCAAACGACTTTTGATCTAGTGATAACAGACAATGATGAAGTGTCCTCCGGTGCTACGGCGAATAACATCGTCGTCCCGGACGACAAAACCATTCGCTTCAAGGATTCTTCCTCAAGCGCGATCGAAGGAACAACAGGCCATCCGGTCGCGGTGGTGTTGAACTTTGATCCTCCCGCCGGAGGTTTGGAAGTTGCGGCCGCGGCGAAAGGAGATCATAAAGACGATGTTTCGATTCCCTCGCCGGTGCTGAATTTCACCGGCGGCACGCGCGAGCTGCCGGTGCTGGTGGATGTGCTGAACGATATCGAACAAGAAGACGCGGAAGTCGTGCAACTGGAGCTGGAGGCAACAGCGCTGCCCGCGGACTGGACGCTGGTTGCTTCAGGGGAGAACGATCATGATTTAACCATCGAAGCAAACGACCGGACGGCAGAGTTTGCCGATGCCGGCCGCGCCGTAGACGAAAATGCCGGGACGGTGTCGTTCCGGGTGATATTGTCCGCAGACGCTCCCGCAGACGGCGTTCCCCTCGAGGCGGCAATCACTTCGGGCAACGAGAACGGCGATGTCACGTTCGCGACGCAAAGCTTTACGATAGCCGAAGGCGGTCGCGAGCATACGCTGACGGTCGATATTAACGAGGACAATCAGGTCGAGCCGGACGAGGTCGTTCGCTTTACATTATCGAAGGGCGGGAGCTTTCCGCAGACATGGGGCGACCTCGGCGCGCAGACGGTTTTTGATTTGACGATACGCGCGAGCGACGGCTCCATCGAATTTGCGGGGAGGGAAACCTTCGCGGAGGAGAATTCCGGGGAAGCGATGATTGCGCTTGATGTTCAAAGCGTGCCGCCGGCGGACGGCTTGCCGATGCGCGTGGAGATTGCCGGCCATGGCAGGCATGCCGAGACTGCCACCGCGGACGATTACGCCTTCGATCCGCTGGCTTTCACGCTCATGCCTGCGGGAGCGGGCGAGGGCTATAATCTCGCCTTCCCGATAATCGATGACGATTTGCCGGAGAAAGACGAGACCTTCATCCTCACGCTGCATGCGGGAGAGGGTTTTCCGGTCGGCTGGGGAGAGTTGGGCGGGCAAACGACGCACTATCTGACAATTTTGCCGAATGACAATACCATCGGTTTTGCGGACACGCTGCCCGCGGAAATGAAAGAAGGCACGAGCGATTTTCCGCTGGAGGTTGTTTGGAATGCGGACATAGAGAACATCAAAGATGAGCCTGTTAGCATTCGTCTTGGCGTGGAGTTGGAGAAGGCGGCCGGCGGGGGCACAGATCCCGACGAACCTGATGTGCTTTTAGAGGTTCAGTCCATTAACCGCACTTTCAATGAATTTCAGGACACTTCCCATGACTCTTGGTCCTACACCGGTTCCGCCGGTTCGGACAGGCGAATAGAGATGAACGTGAACGATGATGCGCTCGTTGAGGAGGACGAAGAGATTGTCGTGCGCCTCGTTCCCATACAGGGATATTCCCTGCCTGCGGGCTGGAGCATAGATTCCGCCGAATACCGCTTCACCATTCCGGTCAACGACAAAACCGTCGGGTTTGCCGCTGCCGATTCGAGTCTGGTTGAAAATGACGGGGATGAACGCGGGGAGGTTTCGGGGAATGTCAAAGTGAAATTGAGAGAGCCTGCACCGGTCGGTGGATTGAACCTCGTGGTCTCGGTGGATGAAGAGACCAACGACGACGGCGGAAACATCGATGCGGAGGTTACAATAGGCGAGGGCGGCGTCGTGTTCATCTCCGAAGGGGCAACCGAAATTTCGTTTCCGGTAACGGTGCTGGAAGACGACATTGCCGAGAGCAACGAGCCTGTGGTGCTGACGCTCTCGAAAGGGGCGAACTGGCCAGAATTATGGGAAATTGGTGGAA
This sequence comes from Hyphomicrobiales bacterium, assembly GCA_026708505.1. Lineage (GTDB taxonomy): Bacteria > Pseudomonadota > Alphaproteobacteria > JAPOUT01 > JAPOUT01 > JAPOUT01. Next base: position 3,553 of record JAPOUU010000012.1, read on the forward strand.
TTGCCGACACAGGAAACCTTTCCGGGACCCACACGGTCACCATTTTGGGGAACGACAAGAAGGTTGGCTTTCGGGATGCGGTCAGGAAACTCGTGAGCGAGGCAAATTATGCATCGGTGAGTCCGGTTGTGACGAATTACCCGGCGCCTGTCGGCGGTTTGGATTTGACTGTGAACGTTGAGTCGCATACGGGTTCGTATGCACGGGCGGATGTACGGACGGATGGATCGGGCGATTTATCTTATCGGGAAAATGTCCGTATCCGTCCAAACAGCAGATTTGAGGGGGTCAATACCGTGGCTCCTGTGGATGACGGCATTGCCGAGCCGGACGAAGCGGCGGTGTTTCGTCTTTCCGTTGCGGGGGGCGGACAATTGCCGCCGGGATGGGAATGGTCGAACCAAGACCTGGAAGTAATCATTCTTGCCAACGACAACGACTTCACCTTCCAGGACGATCAAAACAGGAGCGCGGGAAGCTACAGCGAAGGCACCACCGTTCGCCTGACGGCGGTTGCGACGAATCCCCTGCCGCCTCTCGAGTCGGAGGAGTATTATGCAAACTTCAGAACTCGTGTGGGATATTTCGGAATAGAGGTAACCGAAAACAGCGAGGACATTTCGATAACACCGGTTGCACCGGTCATCTACCATCCCGATTATCACCATCCCGACGGAAGTCGGAAAGGGTTATCTCAGCCTATCAAAGGAGGGCAAGAATTTTTTGCGGACTACGCTTTCACTGTCACCGAAGGCGGACAACTGGAATCGGTTTCTTTTGACGTCGCCATTCACGAGGACAGCAAAACGGAGCCGCCCGAGACCGTTGTAATCACACTGTCTATAAGCGGTAGCTGGGGACTACGTCCGACAACCCGTCAATACACCCTGACGATAAACGACGAGGGAGGCACGGGCATGATCGGCTTTCGTGAAGGGGAAATGCCGTATGGGTTGTATGAGAAAGCTTCACTCAGTACTCAGAGACCGGGCGTTCTGGTCGAGTTGAGTTCTCCTTCGCCGGCGGGGGGAATTGATTTGGTGATGCGATCGAGCGATCCCGGGCAACTTTTGGTTGGCGGGAATATTCATGTCCCCGAGAATCGCAAAGGATGTTATGTCACACAGTTGCCAGTTTCGACTGGCAGCAATTATCACTTCCCCGAGCATCGCGAACGATGTCGTTTCACAGATTTTAATACCATATCAGATGGCATCCCGGAAGGGGACGAGACATACGAGATTATTATATCCGAGGACCCGGCTCGTCCGCTCCCGCCGAAGTGGAGCATTGATTCAGAGCGCTCGCGCCGCGAGGTAACAATCTATTCGAGTGACAATAAAGTCGGCATTGCCGGTTTCGTTGATCCTGACAGCGGTTCAATTCCTGAGAACGGTACAATTCCAATTGAGATGATTAAGAAAAGCGTCTCGCTGGACGAGGATGAAGGGCTCGCCCGTCTTGTGCTGAATGTTCCCAACGACCCGGTGCCCGGGGGGCTTCGTCTGCGTTTGAAAGTCACTCCGGATGCTACTACCCCCGGCGCGAGTGTTGCCGACTTCGATAATATTTATCGTGATAATGATTTCACCATTCCCCGGAGGAACCAGGCGGGGCCTTTCCAGCATGTGATTGAGATTCCGATAACCGATGACACGGACGCCGAACAACGCGAGAGTTTTTCGTTCGCTCTTCAATTTCAGTATGCTTCCGGCAACCATAACACTTGGGGTAATGTTGACTGGGGCAATAACAGCGCCACCTTGACGATATTGCAGAATGATCCCGGCACGATAGGTTTCTCGTCGGCGGCGAACGAGGAGTCGATTGCAGAAGGCAGCCCGCATAATGTCACAATAGAGTTGTCACATCCGGTGCCGGTTCCTGTTTTGCTGGATATCACGGTGGAGGAGTCGGATGGTGACGGTGAGGCAGATGTCGGTACTTCCCAAACTATGCTGGCGTTCCCGGCGAACGCAACCGAGATGCCTTTCTCCCTTAATGTCATTGACGATGATTTGGTCGAGGGTGAAGAGGAGATTGTGTTACGCCTGCAGAGCGGGGAGAATTTCCCCAACGACATGGTGACGATTGCGCAGGAGACCCACACTTTTACGATTCTGGGAAGCGACAACATTATCGAATTCAAAGAACCGAAGTCCATACAGGTCGGCGAGGGTGACGGCACCCTTAATTTCACTTTGACACTCACCAATCCTGCTCCCGAGGGCGGTTTGCCCATGAGGCTTGAGATTCTTACCGGGAATGACTTCTATGCCACTGCAGATGATTTCACCCTTGCCGAATTCGACGCTCCCTTCACCATCACTCCCGAAGACGGTTTGGAATACACGTTTAGCATCACCATCACCGGCAACGACGGGCCCGAGTCTGCCGAGCGTATTTATCTCTTTCCCGTAAAAGCTGAGGGCTTTCCGGATGGCTGGGGCATGGTGGTGGAGGAAAGTTATAGAATCAGCATCCTGAAGAATGACAGTTGATTCAGCAAGACGATTTTTGTTGAGTTGGCGTCCTCCGTCTTACGGTCGGCTTCCGTGTGTTTGAACGAGAGTATGAAAGAGACGAATTCGCCTTGTGATAGAAATCGTTTTCGGGATAACCGATTTTTTCGGCGGTTTTCCCTCGTTTGAACGGAACTGTAATAATTTTGAACCGCAAAGCCCTATTGCTTATTGTTAAGGTTAAATCCGAAAATCCCGGCGGCAGAAAGCGCTGGACTGCTTGACATCCCTTGAAATTATTCGAAAAAGCGGCTAAAAAGGCGGCTAGAGAAGCCGAGGATGACTGGAGAAACGAGACATTGTTCGGTTCCCAAACGTCCCGGTTGCCGGTCTGTTTGAGAGGAGCCTGAGGAAGGAAGACGGATTGGCGCAGCTGAGAGTTGGTATCTCTTGGCGATGTTTTGAGCGAAAGGTCGCGGGATTTGCCGGGGCTTTATGCGCTCGCCAAATGTTGAGTGTGTGTACATGGGAAAAAAGAAGGTAACAGTAGAGAGTCCGAAGTTGCGCCTTGTTGGTGCCTTCTTCGATGATTGCGTTCGATTGGGCGAGCGGATTGTTGCGCGACTTCAACAGTCTCAAAAATTTTCGGCGGTAAAAGACCGTCCATCCACCCCTGAATTTTATCTAAATCGTAGAGTGCTTGCAGTGACCCCTCCCTGATTTTGCGCTCATGCAAAACGATAAGGGACACGCCACGGGAATATTCGGGAACCCTGAAAGGGTGAAACCGGGGATAGTGCGTGCCCTGGCACCGAAAAACAGCGGGGGGGGGGGGGGGCAGTTCATCGAGTTACGCATCGGGATGTTGCGGCAAGGGGGTTTTTCCGATGGGCGTGACGACCATCCTTGGCACGCACATTTTTTGCAGGCGGGTCTTGTGGTGGGCGTGTTTCGCGCTGCTGTTTCCCTTCGCACTGCTTTCATCTTCTTCGGAAGCGGATAACATTGCGCCCTGGCGTTCGGTCCCTGAACTCGAACGCTTGTGGGGCGGCGTGCTTGGATGCACGCATCCCGGAGAAGACGACACCCGTCCGACTTTTGAAACAACCCTCGAGAACACCGGCGCTCCCTCCGCCGTACGCCACGACTATGCCGAATGCGGCAAGCGCGCCCTCCGCAACACAAGTTCGCGCATGCTCGTTAACACCATCGAAGGTGCCGTCCGCTCGGGAGGCGTCGCGCTTTTCAGTGAACGATTCCGTTTGGATTCGA
>JAPOUU010000003.1 GCA_026708505.1 Hyphomicrobiales bacterium
AAGGCGAGAAGGCAATCCACCACGCCCAGTAGAAGGTTGTCCAGCCCGCTTGCCATCCGAACTGTCGTGCGGGCTCGCCGGCGGCATAAGCCATCATGAGAATGTCTTCAGGCAACGCCGCGGCTTCCCCTTCAAGTCCCGACTTAAAGCCTTCGAAAGAACCCCAGGGACTCATTGCTCCGCTACGTAGCGCATCGGCAAACGGAGCCGCTTGCGCGGGAAGGTTGGCATCGAATTCGGGGTCCGAAAGCGGCCAGAACGCATTAAAACTCAAGGAGAGGTAATGCAGGATGTAGTCGACAAATGCTACGCCGTAGGTCGTCATCGCAAAGATGAAAGAACCGAACACCACAAAGGTCAGCAGCAGAATGATCGACAAAACGAGGTTGAGGTTGGAGAGGTATTTAATGCCGCGTCCAACTCCCGAGACAGCCGAAATAATCGACAACCCCATGATGACTGCAAGTCCGACAAGAAGTCCGACGGTGCTGGGCGGAGGCGCTTCTCCGCCTAAACCCTCAACGAGCCAGCCCATGCCGGTGATGGCATAGAGTCCGTCAATGAACTGTGAGACGCCGAAGCCGATGGTCACCGAGATTCCCAGAATGGTCGCGACCACACCGAGCACATCCACGATGTGCCCGAGGATTCCGTTCATTAACTTGCCGAACAGGGGCGTCAAAGCCGAGCGAATCGTCAACGGCATTCCCCGCGTGTAAGCGTAATAGGCAAGGGAAAGGCCCGTTACCACGTAAATCGCCCACGCATGAAAGCCGTAGTGCAGGAAGGTGTACCGATAGCCCGAAAGCACGGATTCTTCGCTGTTGGCCGCTATCTCGCCGGAAAGAAGGGCCGGGTTGGATCCCCATAGTCCGAGAGGTTCGGCGGTTGCGAACACCATCAGTCCGACCCCCAATCCTGCACCGAACATCATTGCAAACCACGAAAAGTTGCTGAACTCGGGTGTCTCGCCCGGTCGTCCCATGATGCGTTTGCCCGACTGCGGGATAATGGCAATCGCTATAAGAAAGAAAGAGAATAGTCCGACGATGATGATGTAGAAGGCGTTGAAGTCTTCCAGCAGGCGCGAGTTAAGACTTCCCAGCATTCCGTTTGCGTTCGCCGGCCATACCAGCGCCCAAATCACCAACGCGACCATGATTGCTTTGCTTAGGATAGCGATTTCAACGCTATGACCTTCGTAGAAGCCCCCTTGAGCCCTACGGATTTCCAAATCTGTAAATGGTTCCTTGATAGCCATTTGTACCTCCTTCGAACACACAACTTACGTGCATGCACTGTCGTCCGGAGTTGCTAACTGGGCTCACGAACGACCCTCCGGAGTTGCCATTGGCGAGCTACTCAACGATAGCACGGATTTTTTTCAGAATTGTTACATTTATGTGAACGCCTTTTTCCCGTGCGGCCAGGCGGCTGGCGCGGCGCGATTCCCCGGGGATACGGGCGGTTTTTTGGGCATGGAACGCCCCGGTGAGATGACCGATTCTTTCGGAAAACCCTCCCTTTGCGGTGGAATTCGGGTCAATTGCAAGGAAGAATTGCCCGGTTTTCGGCGCCCCTCCCTCGGTCCCCGAAAAGGGAGCCGCATGGATGCCCAGATTCGCTCCCGTCAGGGCTGCCGCCATAATCTCCACCAGCAGCGCCACCCCGACACCCTTGTAGCCTCCCGAAGGCGCCATTGAGCCTTTCAGGGCGAGGGCGGGGTCAGTTGTGGGATTGCCTGCGGCGTCCAGCGCCCAGCCCAGCGGGATTTTTTTCCCTTCGCGCGCGTGCTTCATCACCTCGCTTTTGGCAATCGCGCTCGAGCTCTGGTCAATGAGAATGTCCGGTTCGCCGCCGATCTCGCTCGAAGGCGTTGCGATGGAGAAGGGATTGGTGCCGACAACGGGTTTGCTCGCGCCGACCGGTGCTATTGATGCCGGCGCGTTGGTAAAGCCAAGCGCGACGAAACCTTCTTGCGCCAGCCGGTAGGTGTGGTAGCCGAGCACGCCGCAGTTGTAACTGTTGTAAATGCTGAGTGCGGCAACGCCTTGTGTTCGCGCGGCGGGTATGAGCGCCTCGAAGCCCAGGTCGATGGCGGGATGGGCGAATCCGGTTGCGGCATCAACGCGAATAATGCCGGGACGGGGCTGCTCGAGGGTCGGTTCGGCGTTGCCGTCCACCTTTCCGCATTGGACGTGCTCGCAATAGATGGGTATGTAGGCGAGTCCGTGGCTTGCGATGCCGTCGGCTTCGGTTGCGGCCGTTGCGCGCGCCAAGGCGACGGCGTTGCGTTTCGATGTTCCCGCCGCCATCAGCGCTTTCAATGCAAGGTCTTCGATTTCGTCGAGTTTGAGAATTTCGGTTTCGCTCATGGGGTTCCTTTCAGTCGTTGTCAGAGAGTCCCGCGCCGGCACCAAGAAGCCTGGATTGTTCCGTTGCCGGCGCGTAAGTTTTGCGCGCGAAGGCCTCGAGAATCTCCCAACCGTCCGGATCGGGATGCGACCGGGTGCGGTGCGCTCGGAGGTCTCCGAGCATACCACCTATTCGAACGGATACCGCATCAACTTCAACGGGAAATTCATCCGGTGCGCTTAGTTCGATGCCGTCGGTGACGGCTTTGAAGCCGTCGCATTCGAGGCTGATGCTGCATTCGAGCGCCCGCGCGGCATTCGCGCCGAAGGGCAGGAGGATTGCCGGCGATGCGATCCGGCCCGTCCTTATCGGCGCGCGTTTGAGTCGGGCGGCGCAATCGGACAGGCTCGCCCCGACCATCAGCGGACACAGGACTTCCGCGCCTTTCCAGTCGCCCTCAATGTTTATCGGAACATGCTTGTCCGGATTTTGCGACAATTCTCGTTGCAAAAGCCTTGCGAGTTCACTGCCGCCGTCCATATCCCTTGAGCACAACCACCGTGTTGCTTTGGCGGCCTCTTCCGCCATTCCCCAAACATACCCTGCGCCTCGAGTGGCGCGCTTGGCTATGAGTTCGATCTCGTTGAGGGAGTAGTCCATCTGTTATGCCGCCGTTTCGGGATAAACCCACAGGTCGGCGTTTTGCGTGTTGAGTTCGTCGGGATACGGCGCACCGGCATACATGCGGATGCGAACCCATCTATCCGAGCGGGGATCGAAATGCGTCGCGCCGAAGAACGAGAGCTTGGCACGCAGCATGTCAATGGGCAGAAGCGCCGCGCTGATGGTGTTGTCATGGATTTCTCCGTAGGGCGTATGCGCGCCGATTTGCGCACGCCGGATGGAATATCTGTGTTCGGGGTGGCGCAGCAAAAACTCCGCGACCGTTTTTTTGCCGTCCCATTGTTCGAGAGCTTTGTAAGCGGCAACTCCGTCGCGTGCGGGCGCGAGAGGCTGCTCGAAATCGTTCGAGGCGTCCGTGAAGATATCTTCCTCGAAACGTTCGCCCAAACGCGGCTCGAGTTTTTCTTCGGAGACATACCATGCGCGTGCGCAGTTTTCTTTTGCGTTCCAGTCAATGTTCAGCGCCCAGCCGAAACTTTCCTTGATGAGCGCGCGTGCGTCCCGGACGGACATCGCGCCGTTGATGGTGAAGGCATCGCGATTGCCGTCCGACATGCATGATGCGAGTCCGTCGACCAATTCGCCGTAGGGTTCGAGTATGAGCGAGGCAAGCCATTCCTGTCCCTCTTCGGTCAGCGTGCTTGCCGCCCATGTCATTAGTTGGTTCCAAGGATGGTCTCGTTGCAGGTTTTCCCTGGTTGCGAATTTTTCGATCTTGCGAATATCGTCTTTCAAACATGTTAATTTCTCAAGTTGGGCGGGATGATCGGAGCGCCATTGTTCCACCGAAAGCACGCCCCTCTTTAACATGTTGTGGAACATGTCACACTCTTCATCGCTTGCGGATTCAAGTGCACGCACGCGCGCGATGGCTTCCTCGCGCACCATAATCCAATTGTTGAAGAGAACGGGATGGTGAACGAGAAAGGGCGCCATTCCGAGCCCGGTGGAGTTTCCAATGCCGAGTCTTCGCGCGAGCGCGGGCTCAAGGCGCGTTGCATTCGCGCCGCCCCGGACGCCTGCGGCATGTTCGGCAAGGTCGCGCACGAAGGCGCGGGTGAGATAGACCGAGAGCATCTCGGCCTGGAAGGGTGCTTGCAGTTCGTCGCGCGCAGAGACGGTTTCAAAGTCGGCGGTGCCGAATTTGCCCGAGCCGTAGACCGCGGTGGTGCGCATGAGGTATCCGACTTCATCGATTTGCTCGATATCGGGCTGTCTGCCTTGCGCGAGCGAGTCCACGACATGGTTCCAGAGGCGAACGGAGCGATTGGCTCGCGACATGGAAAGTTCGCTTTCATGCAGCCGTCCGGCTTCCTGGAACGGAACGTTTTGCTCAAGCCTGTCGATGTCCCCGGGCGCGGGGATGCCGTCAAAGAGGGTGAAGGTTGCATCCCACGCTTGCGCGATGACGCGGTCCGAGCGCATTTCATCGGGAAGGTCGTGGGCAAACGCAACAAGAGAGTAGGGGCGTTCGGACGTGTGCGCGGTATAGACGGCGCGTCCGACTCCTTTGTCGTTGATGTCGAAGAGAGGACGGGTGAAGCGCCAGTTTTCCCGGGCCATCCGGCGCGTGAGGATGCGCATGAAACTGAGTCGGCATTGGTGCAGGCAGCCGAGGCGTTTGAGACGCATTACCTCGGAAGGGGGTCTGCGCTCAATCTTTACGGCGGGATTCATTTTTCCTGCGGGGTGAAGCTTTCGGCGAAGAATCGATACCAGTTGCCTCCCATGACAGCCGCGACTTCATCTTGCGACATTCCCGTTTTGAGAAGTCCCGCTTCGATGTTGCCGAAGTCGCGATTGTCCCGGAACCATTCCGGCATGTTGGGGAAACCCGGATTGCTTTTGGAGCCTTCGCCGTAGTCGATTTGTTTGCTCCATCGCCCGGTGCGCATCCACTCAACGATGCTGTCGGGTTGGTCCTGGCAGAGGTCCGTTCCGATGCCGAAGTGCTTAATGCCGTATTTTTCGACCGTGCGCGCAACCATCTCGCAGAAACTCTCGAGCGTGCATGCGGACTTGTCCTTGAGATGGTGGGGATAGACGGAGAAACCGAACATGCCGCCGTTTCCAACAACCGCGCGGATGACATCGTCGCGCTTGTTTCGAAGCGCGGGCGCCCATTCGTGCGGATTGGCGTGCGTGACGGCAATGGGGCGCTGCGAAAGATCCGCGGCTTCAATGGTGGAGCGGTCCGCCGAGTGACTCATATCGACGACCAAGCCGACGCGGTTCATCTCCCGGATGGCCTGTTTTCCCATGCGTGTGATTCCGGGATCGTTTTCCTCGTAGCATCCGGTCGCGAGGAGCGACTGGTTGTTGTAGGAGAGCTGCATGAAGCGCGCGCCGAGCGTGTGCAGGATTTCGATCAGCCCGATGTCTTCTTCAATGGGCGAGTTGTTCTGGAATCCGAAGAAGACGGCGGTGCGTTTGGACGCTTTGGCCTCGTCGATATCGGATGCCCACAGGCCCTTGCGGATGAGGTGGGGATATTGTTCAAACCAGCGGTTCCATTGTTCGAAGTTGAGAACGCATTCGCGAAAGTTTTCGTGATACGCGATGGTGACATGGACGGCATCAACCCCGCCCTCGCGCAACTGCTTGAAGATTTTTTCCGACCAGTTGGCATATTGCAGTGCATCTATACGCATCAGTCGGGTTTCCCTGCGCTGATGTAGGCGGTTTTGACGATGGTGTAGAACTCGGCGGCGGCTTTGCCCTGCTCGCGCGGACCATAGGAACTGTCGCCGCGTCCGCCGAAGGGGACGTGATAGTCGGTGCCCGCTGTTGGAAGGTTGACCGCAACGACGCCGGTGCGAACGTTTCGGCGGAAATGCGACGCGCGTGCGAGACTTTTCGTGACAATTCCCGACGTCAGTCCGAAGTTGGTGTCATTGACGGTCTCAAGGGCTTCATCGTAGCTATCGACCTTGAGGACGCAGGTCAGCGGCGCGAACATCTCTTCCCGGTTGATACGCATGTCGTTTCGCGTGTTAACGAACACGCCCGGCGACATGTAGAAGCCCTTGTGGGGCATCTCAAGGCGTTCGCCGCCGCAGGCAAGTTCGGCGCCTTCGGATTTGCCGGTTTCGACATAAGCGAGATTTTCGCCCAGTTGCTGCTCGGAGACGACCGGCCCCATCTGCGTTCCATCCTCGAGCGCGTGCCCGACCTTGATGGCTTTCGCTCCGGCAACGAGTTTTTCAACAAAGGCATCGTGGATGTCCTTGTGCACGACGAGCCTTGAGGATGCCGTGCATTTTTGCCCGCTTCCGCCGAAGGCTCCGCCAAGCGCAAGCGTAACGGCGAGGTCAATGTCGGCATCGTCCATAACCGCAAGGGCGTTTTTGGACCCCATCTCCATTTGCAGTTTGGTGAGGTTGCGGACGGCCGCCGCCGCAATGCCTTTGCCGACCGCAAGCGAACCGGTAAAGGAGACGGCGTTGATTTTGTCGCTCTCAACGAGTCGCTGTCCGATGGAACGTCCCGATCCCATCACCAGCGAGAACAGTCCTTTGGGAATGTCCTGCCGCTCGATGATTTCGGCGAGCGCGACGGCGGAGGCGGGCGTTGCGTTTGCGGGTTTCCAAACGACGGCGTTACCGTAGGCGAGGGCAGGGGCTATCTTCCAGGATGCCGTTGCGGTCGGAAAGTTCCACGGCGAGATGACCGCAACTGTACCGACCGGCTCGCGGCGCACATCGATTTCGATGCCGTCTCGAACGCTGTCGGCATTTTCGCCGATTTGGCGCAAACACTCTGCGGCGTAATAAGTGAAGAACTGCCCGGCGCGAAAGACTTCCCCTTTGCCTTCGGCGAACGGCTTGCCCTCTTCGCGCGAAAGCAATGTGCCGAGTTCTTCGGCGCGTTCCATCAGTTCGTTTCCGACAGCCATGAGAACGGATTGTTTTCGTTCCAATCCGTAGTCGCGCCATTGTGCCTGTGCGACTCGGGCTTGTTCAAGCGTTTCATCCAGCTGCCCGGGGGCGGCTTGTGCGAACATATCGATGAGGTCGCTGACATCGGAGGGATTGCGATTTTCGATCTCGCTCTCGCCCTTAGTCCATTTGCCGGAGATTAAATT
>JAPOUU010000053.1 GCA_026708505.1 Hyphomicrobiales bacterium
ATTGCGTGGCTTCGCTTTCCGTTTTCCCGCGCGTCACCCGGTCGGCCAGAATGGAGGGAGGCAGTGCGAGGTCGGCGCCGAGCGCCGTGCCCGACAGTACGCAGATGATTCCGTAGGCGGCGACATCCCCCGGCTGCAGGAAAAAAGCCCAGATGAATGCGGCAACGGCGAGCAGCATGGAGGCGAGCCATGCCTGCTCCTTTCCAAACCTGCCGGCAAGCCTGACCCAAATTCCCATCAAGGCCGCACCGGCGGCAAAATAGAGGAACAAAAACAGCCCCGAGAGATTTTCCGCTCCCAGGTAATCGCGAACGAAGAACAAGACAAGGACGGCGGGCATGGAGGATGCCAGATACGTCAGGAAACAAACCCCGAAGAAGCGCCTGTCCGGACCGACGAGGATGGGCAGGAAGGACAATCCCTTTTGCGTGCGGGCTGTCATGATTTTATGGCCGGGCGGAATGCGCCTCATAAAACAGGTGAACGCAACAAACCCGGCAACCATAACCGCCCCGAATATCCAGAAGAGAATTCGAAAGGACTCTTCCGCCGGTTTAAAACTTTGCAGGAACGCGGGTAAAACGGAGGCGACAAGCAGCCCTGCCAGGGCAAAACATTCGCGCCATGCGGAGATGCGGGTGCGCCGGTCCGGTTCGTCATGCCAGAAGCCGCCGATCATATTCAGATTAATGGTCGCAACGCTAAAACCCGTTGTAGCCAGAATCATGGAAAACGCAAACCAGGCTGCCACAGGTACTCCGAATTGCGGGCCGTAAAACACCGCCATCATGCCGGTCGCAAGCAAAAACGCGCCGCCGGCCATGATGCCGAATCGCCGTTGCGCGCATTTGTCGGAGACATACCCGATCACGGGATCCTGAACGGCATCGAACATTCTCACGGCCAGGAGAATGACTCCCGTCCAACCGACGCTTAAGCCCAAATCGCGCGTGTAGAAGTCCGGGGCGTGGACGTAAAGGGGAAGTCCGGCGAACGCCAAAGGCAGCGCGAAAAAACCATATTGAAAAAGCGATGCTCCGGAAGGAGGCGCCGCGCTCATAATGCGCCCAGAAGTTTGCGGCGCAGGTCCGGTTCGCTGGTTTTTTCATTGAGCCATATGCCGAAAAACGCGCGGCTGAATTCCGCGTCCTTGATTCGCCCGATTTCCACGTCGTTTCTGTAAAACACGGCCTCGCCCGTCCCCGTATTCACGCCGGTCAGGCTTATGCCCTCGCCAACGTCGGGAAAGATTTTGCGCATCCAATCGTGCCATGCGGCAAGCCTCGCTTCATCGGCAAAGCCCTGCTCGCGGATTTCCAAGGCGGAACGGTCCGCAATTTTCCCGCCATCCAAATCGATAAGGTAGGAGATCCTGAGCGCGTAAGGCCCCTCTTCCCGCCATGTGCCGTTTGGCGCATAAAGCTCTGCGTCATAAACGTCCCAAAACAAGTATGTCATGCGGCCTTCTCCGACTTTTTCCGCCGCCGGAACATAATTTTCAATCTGCTCGACAAATGCATAAGCGGGCAGGACGCCGAAAAACGCGACAACACAGGCAATGCGCACGGCGTTTTTGAATGTTTGTTCAGGCATGGGACAGATCCACCTGCATGACATTGATGCAGCCCGTGCGGAACCCCGCGATGCAGCTTGCAAGATAAAAGCGCCACAAACGCATAAACCCGTCGTCAAAACCAAGCGCCTTGATTTGGTCGCGTTCTTGGTCAAAGCGCGCGAGCCAGTGTTCCAGCGTCCGGGCGTAGTCCCGGCCGAAACGAAATTCGCCGCCCGGCCTAAGTCCCGCCCGCTCGGCCTCCTGCCTGAAACGCGACGGGCTGGGGAGCATGCCGCCGGGAAAAATGTAACTCCTGATGAAATCCCCGCCCCGCCGGTAACGGGCAAAATCCTTGTCGTCTATGGTAATCGTCTGGATAACGGCTTTGCCCTTCTTTTCCAAAAGGGAATGAATCTTGCCGAAATAAGTCTTCCAGTAACGCTCGCCGACGGCTTCAAACATTTCTATGGAGACGATATTGTCGAATTTTCCTTCCTGGCGGCGGTAGTCTTCAAGAGCGATATCGGCCCCGGCCCCGAGTCCCGGTCTTTCCCGCGCATAGTCATATTGCTCTTGGGAAAGGGTGATGCCTTTCAGGTCGTAATCCCCGCGTTCCCGGGCGCGCTGCACAAAACCGCCCCAGCCGCAGCCGATTTCCAAAAGACGTCCGGAATTTTGATCCAGGCGGTCCAGGATGCGGTCGTATTTGTTTTGCTGCGCCCGCTCCAGGGTTTCGTGTCCGTTTTTAAAGATGGCGGACGAATAGGTCATGGACGGGTCCAGCCACAATTTGTAAAACTCATTGCCCAGATCGTAATGGGCGTGAATGTTCCTCTTGCTGCCCTTCAGGGAATTGATGCGCGTCAGATAGGAAAGCATGGAAAGCAAACGCCAAAATTTGCGACCTTCGAGAAAACTGTCCAGGGCGATCCAGTTAACCATGCCGAATGTCGCAAGCGCGGTTAGATTGTCCGTTTCCCAATTTCCCGCCCGGTAGTCTTCGGCAAGGCCGATGTCGCCCTTGCGCAGCATGTTGGAGAGCACGCGCCAGTCGCGCAATTCCATGCTTGCGCTTTCTCCGGGATTTTTTCCCTCAAAAACACGGGTTTTGCCGTCCGGCGTGACAAGTCGCAAGGTGCCCGAATCCAAACGGTCCAGCGACTTGAAAAGTTTTTCCAATGTGCGGCGCGTAATCATGCCAGCCCCGATAATTCGTCTTAAATTTCCGCACTGTCCGAAGACCGCATTTTTGCAAGATTATCGGTAGCGCTTACATGCTCCCGGTTTTGCCGCGGTTTCGGGAAATATTCTACGCCCTTGGCCAGCAGCCTCAGGGCCTGCCAGTGAATAAGTACAATCGCTTTGAACGTTACCAGAGGACGCAACCAAAACGCCTTGCGCAAGGTCCCGGCGTTCATGGGCTCCAAACTTCCTGTCAACGATGTGACAAGCTGCCTCTTGCCCCCACCATAGAAGAAATCAATCCAAATGCCAAGTTTTTCTCCATGCGCGTCAAAGCGGAATTCGTAATGTCCTTCACGTTTTAGTGAGGGAGAGACATGAAAAAGCTTTCTCCCCCTCAATACGTCTTGGGGCGTGACGGGACGGTGATTCTCATGCGCGCAGAGATACGTATGGCGTTCCCCGAAGGTGTTGTGCACTTCGCACAATACGGCGCGCAGGCTTTCCTGCTTGTCGTAACACAGCCAGAAACTCACCGGATTAAAGACGTAGCCCAGCACGCGCGGCATGCAGACAAGCCTGATTTCCCCGTCGGCTTCCTTGATGTTGTAACCGGCCAGAATTCCGCGCGCCCAGCCCTCCAGGCTGCTGCCGTCGCAGCGGCCATGGTCCCGGTCGTAAAAACTCAGCGGCGCAAACCGGTTGCGGGCAATCGGCAGGGTTCCCGTTTGCGAAAGCGGGAAGGCAAGATAGTAGACTTTATAGGAAAACCTGTTGCGTTTGGGGAAGAGCCGCTTGTGCATGACCCTGCCGAAGAAAAGCCGGTGTCCGTTCCCGTTCATTCCCGGTGCCACGGAATGTCCGCCCCCATCGCTTTGGCGACACGGACGGCGCTGAGCAAACCGTCTTCATGAAAGCCGTAACGCTGATACGCGCCGCAAAACCACAAACCGTTCCGGCCTTGAACGTCCTGCAGTCTTTCCTGCGCCCGTACGGCTTCCAAATTAAAAACCGGATGGGAGAACGCATGCTCGTCGAAGATCAAATCCTCCCGCGGGCGGCGCCCCGGATTGAGCGTGACAAAGACGGGGTGTTCCCGGTCCAGCCCCTGCAAATTATTCATCCAGTAGCTTAACGACACGGCCCGCTTGTCCTCCTCCCCGCCTTCGGACTCCCCGCCTTCGGACTTCCCGCCTTCGGACTCCCCGCCTTCGAGCTCCCCGCCTTCGGAGAGATACACCCAGCTCGCCCAGCATTTTCTGTTCCGCGGCATGAAACTCGTATCGCCATGCACAATGATTTGATTGTCCTGATAGCCGAACGCCCCTATCACGTCCCGGTACGGAGCCGGATCGTCAATGATTTTCAACGCCTCGTCGGCATGGCAGGCAAAGATTACCCGGTCGAATGCATCCGCATTCCCTCTCGCATCTTCCACCGTGATTTTATCGCCGCGACGGGTGACCTTTCGGACTTCGCAATCCAATTTGATTCTGTCTTTAATGGTTTTTACGAGGCGCGCTACATACTCACGGCTGCCGCCGCTGACGGTATACCACTGCGGACGGTTGTTAATGCTAAGCAGTCCGTGATTTTTGAAAAATTGCAGGAAAACGCGCGCGGGGAACTTCAGGACGGCATCAACCGGGCAGCTCCAAATCGCCGCGCCCATCGCCAGCAGATAATAACGCCGGAACCACGCGCCCATGTTTAATTCGTCCAGGCACTCCTGCAATGTAAGATCCGGATCGCGTTCAAGATAGGCCAATGCCTGTTTGTTGAACCGCAAAATATCGGCGAGCATGCCGTAATAGGAAGGACGGATCCAATTCCGTTTCTGGGCAAACAGGCCGCCGGAGCCGTATTCCAGCCGGCCGTTCTCGATGCTGACCCCGAAAGACATGTCGCTTTTTTGGCAGGGCACGTCCAATTCTTTAAACAGGCCCGTGAGGTTCGGGTAATTCCGGTCATTAAAGACGATGAAGCCCGTATCAACCGCGGTTTTGGAATTTCCCGCCGGCACGTCAATCGTGCGGCTGTGCCCGCCGATGTAGGCGTTTTTCTCATAAACCGTAACATCATAACGGGGGGCCAGCAGATACGCCGCGCCCAAACCGGAGATTCCCGTGCCGATAATTGCAATATCCATCAGGCAATACACTTCAGGAAAGCCTTTTCCTTTCTTCAGGCGAAGTATATATCACCGATGTTGCTTCGTGTCAAAATTTGTCTCGCAAGCAGACAAACCCTTAAAACGAATCACCGAAAGCAAGTCCGGCATTCAGACAGTTTTATCGAGGACAACCCGGGATTTCTCCTGTTCAGGCTGCTCCGCATCGGCTTGCGGCGTCTTTTCTTAAAAATCAATGCGCAGATTTGCCAAACCGTAAAACTCGGTTTCTTGCCGCTTCGAATGCCCGCCCTCGTGAACGATGCCCACGCCTCCGGTTGCGATAACGTCTTCACGCACCTGCATCTCGTAGCGCGCACCGAATTCCAACTCCCTGCCGCCCGGCTCAAGCGAAACGCCGCTGATGCGCTCGCGCGTGATTGACCCCGCCGGGGTGCGCGCGACGGGAATGACAAAATCCGCCTCGCCGCCTTCGATGCGCAAGGGCTGCGCGACGAAAACATCCATCCGGTCGGCATCCAAGAGGACGTCGCTTCCCTCAAGGGCAAAACGAAACGCCGAACTTGCGAGGCTCGAGCTTGTCGCAAGCAAACCGACCGGGGGCGTATCAAGGTTTGTGCGTCCGAAGAGCATGCTTGCACGAAAGCGCCAGCTGTCCTCCAACGAGCCGTCCAGGGAGACTCCCGCAAACGCCGTGGAAGATTCGCCCAACGCGCCGAAGCCGCCTTCCGGGAGCAATCCCAGCGCGCGTGATTCTTCCATCATTGCACCGGCTTGTACTCCGAGTTCAACGCCTGCGAACGGCTCGAGGGCGTATTCGATCAAGCCGCCACGAGCCTCGACGGGTATGTCCCTGGAGACGCTCGCGCTGCCGCTTGTGAATCCCATTGCCGCCAGTCGTCCCGCGCCGAGTTGCAGCGAGCCGCCGAGACCGACGCCCTCGCCTGCAAAGTGGAGATAGGGATGCGCGAAGGATTTGTCGTCGTGAAGCCCGAGCGGTGCGGTGGAGAGGTCTCCCGCCGTCAGCAGCAGTTCCGTTTGCGCGATGGAATCAACGGGTTGTCGCAGGGACATATCGATTTGTTCGGACGGGCCGGTGCGCGTGGACGCCAGCGCAAGCCGGCCGCCGAACGCCGTCTCGACCGGCGCATCATCGCGCTCGAGCAAGCGCGCCTGGCGCTTGCGGAGGGTTTCCCGGTTCGATATCGTTGCCGTAAGCGAAGCGAGCGGATGCCAAAACGGCGCGCCGAGCTCATCGAAGGCTGCAATTTCGCGGGTTTGCAGCGCCCGCTGGAGCGCATCGCCGAAAGCGGCCGATACCGACAATGACGTCGCATCAAAATCATAAACGATGCCGTCGTTCATGTTGCCTGCGGCGGAGACGGATGTGTTTCCGACCGGACTGATTGCGGCGTCCAGATCGAGCAGGCCGGCGCCGTAAAAAACCACGTCGCTATAGTCTCCGCCGCCTTCACCTCTGCGGTCTTCGTTGTCCGCCGTGTTTACCAAACGAAGGATGATCTGCCTGCCGTTTACATTGTTGCGAAACCATTCCTTCACAATCGCAAAGGCTCCCGTGACCACCGGCGCGGATAAGGAGGTTCCTATTGCTCTGTCATACTCATCGTTTTGTCCGCCACCCGACACCAAAGACTCATCGTCTTCTTTGCGACCCGCCACCAAAAACCCGCTTCCTTCATCGCCGCCGGGAGCCGCGAGACAATAGTGCCGTCCGTGCTGTGCGGCATCCCAATCCGAAGGCAGTTCGCCGCAACCATTCGCATAAGAGGCACGCTGGCCGTCATCCTTGGTCGCCGTGACCGCGAGAACCTGCCCGCGCAAATTCGGAAAGAACAACGGCAGCGCCGCCGGAAAGCGCGGAAGGACTTCACCATCTTTGCCGGAGTTGCCGGCCGAGGAGATGAACGGCGTGCCCATCTTCTCTATGGCTTTGGCGATTCGATAAAAGGGGTTGTCGCTTTTTTGTATCTCTTTCGCATAATCGGAAGAGAGATCATTGCTTTTGACCATCGTGACGGAACTATGCGAGTAATTATAAACGTCCGCCTCTTTGGGGGCGTTTTCAAAATAAGCGGCTTGAAGAGAAACAGGAGCGGCAACTCCGGCAATGT
>JAPOUU010000020.1 GCA_026708505.1 Hyphomicrobiales bacterium
GATGCCTCCCTACACGCACCTCGTAACATCCTAAAAAACCAAAAAAAAAAAAAACAAGAGAAATTTTCCAAGAGCGGGTCTGATGCGGGTTTTTCGGCTTCTATCTACAAAATTCGACTCTTTTCAGGATGATGGTATTATTCAAACAGACTATCCCGTCCTCAAACAGGTAAAGAACCACTCTTTACAGGAGAACGCCATGGCAAAAAACGCCTACGAGACCGGACGCCTCAACCTTCCCTTCGTCGGACACTGCACCTTCGGGAAAAAGCCCGCCCATCTTGATTGGGAGAGCATTGACGCCCATGTCGCCATTTTCGGAGCGCCTTTCGATATGGGAACGCAATATCGCGCCGGCGCGCGATTCGGCCCCCGCGCCATCCGCGAAGCCTCCACCCTGTTCTCGTTCGGACACGGCGGCGCCTATGACTTCGAAGACGATGTCATCTATCTTCCGGTCGACAAGGTCAAGATCGTCGACATCGGCGATGCGGACATCATTCACACCGACACCATCAAAAGCCACGACAACATTGAAATCGGCGTGCGAAAGATTCTTGCCGCCGGCGCATTGCCGGTCGTGCTCGGCGGCGACCATTCCGTCCATATCCCCTGCATTCGGGCCTTCAACGACCAAGAGCCGGTTCATATCATTCATGTCGACGCGCATCTGGACTTCGTTGACGAACGCCATGGCGTTCGCTACGGACACGGGAACCCCCTGCGCCGCGCATCCGAAATGAAACACGTCACCGGATTCACGCAACTGGGAATCAGAAACGTCTCCTCCTCCAATCGCTCCGATTACGCCGCCGCGCGCAAAGCGGGCTCCGACATCCTGTCGGTTCGAGATGTCCGGCGCCTTGGAACCGATGCCGTCCTCAAGCGCATCCCCGAAGGCGTGCGCTACTATCTCACCATCGACATTGACGGCTTCGATCCTTCCATCGCGCCGGGCACCGGAACGCCCTCGCACGGCGGATTCCTCTATTACGAAGTGCTGGAATTGTTTCAAGGGCTCGCCGCGCGCGGCGACATTGTCGGCATTGACCTCGTCGAGGTTGCGCCCGACTACGACATCAGCGGAACCACCGCCTTCCTCGCCGCCCAGTTGCTGATGAACACGCTGGGGTTCATCTTCCACCAAAAGCAGGCGGACTAGCCCAAGGCGGGGGCGGAGCGGGGGCTGTTTCACACCGGAAATTGGGGATTTATCCGGCAACCGGCCCGTAAAACCCGCCATTTTCCGCCAAAAATAAGAAAACCGGGACGCGGCGGACAGGGGCAAAACGCCGATTCAAAAAAGATTGATTCTAGTTGTTGAACGGCGCTTTTTTGGCTTATCATTGTATCGGGATAATTAATTTCGATTTGGTATGATTATCTATACCGCTGTAGTTCACAATAAGGAGGAAATTCAGCATGAGCACACTTTACAATGAGGACCTTGCCCCTCTAAGCAAGGAAAAAAGAACCTGGGGATGGTTTGAAATATTTAACGTCTGGTCCAACGACATTCAGTCGTTGTTCGGATACACGCTAGCGGCGTCCCTGTTTTTATCGTACGGCCTGTCGGGCTGGTCGGTTTTCTCGGCAATCATCGTTGCCGGTATTGTCGTCATGGTCTTGGTCAATCTAATGGGCAAGCCGTCCGTGGAGCACGGCATTCCCTTCCCGGTCATGGCAAGGGTGAGCATGGGGACAAGGGGAGCGAACTTCCCGGCCGTGCTTCGAGCGATTGTGGCCATTTTCTGGTACGGGGCGCAAACCTATTTCGCCTCCACCGCCGTAGCGCTTCTGCTCCGCCAATTCGTTCCGGACACCACCGCAACGATGCTTGGCATGACGGCGGTTGACTGGATTTCGTTTTTGATTGTTTGGGGATTCCAGGTTGCCTTGTTTATGCGGGGCATCGATATGATTTCCAAATTTCTAAACTTTGCCGGAGTGCTGGTTTACATCATCATGATTATTCTTACGGTCGTCATGTTCGTCTACGCGGGCGGCCCGACTCTCATAGCGGAAATCGGCACCATCTTTACCGGCATCGGTGATTACACCGGCAGCGGTTTGGGCGCCTGGTTTACGGTATGCGGCACCATGATTGCCTATTTTGCGGCTGTCGTAATCAACTACGGTGACTTCTCTCGATTCGTGAAATCCGAAGAAGACATGAAGAAGGGCAATTTGCTTGGTCTTCCATTGAACATCGCCTTTTTCTCGCTCATCGCATTGATCATCACAGCGGGAACCGTGGCCGTGTTCGGTGAGAGCATAACAAATCCGACCGACATTATTGAAGCCGTCGGATCCCTGCCTCTGACCGTTGTAGCCGCCATTGCATTCTTCTTTGCTACGGTGGGTATCAACCTGGTTGCCAACTTCATCCCGCCTGCTTACGACCTTGCCAACCTGTCACCGTCGCGGATTAACTTCAAAGTCGGCGGATTGATCACTTCCGCTTTTGCGCTGGTCATCGGCGGTCTTTGGGTTGCGGTGGTAAGCCAGATAGGCATCTTCAACTTCGTAAACACCTTTGGCGCGGTACTGGCTCCGATTTACGGCATCATGATGGTTGACTACTACATGGTCAAAAATCAAACGTTGAACGTAGAAGAGCTGTTCAATGCTTCCGAAGATGGTAAATATTATTACGACAACGGCTGGAACAAGAGGGCGCTGATAGCCTTTGTTCTTCCCGCGGTCTTCTCGCTTGCTACGGTGTGGATGCCGGCCTTGAGCTTCCTGAACGGCTTTGGCTGGGTAATCGGCGCCGCGCTTGGCGGGATTATTTACTACGTAATCGCCAAGAAGTAGGACCGTCCTTCAATCCCGAAGCTGATGGGAAAATCTTCACATCAGCGGGGTTGGAAACTTTTGGAACCGCCGGATCAGCGCTGCTTGCGCGGATTCGGCGGTATTCCAAAGGGCGATTTTCCGCTATGCTCAAAGGAGCGTGCGACGGCCCGGCCCGTTGTTGCGGCGCCGGTTGAAATTTATGTTGGGATTAGACGATGCGCAGGCTAGTTATCCGAGACGACCCCGAATATTGTTATGCAAAGGTACCATCGTAACATGATTGGCTATGGGGGAAAGCCCCCCGTAGCCAACTGGCCCGGCGGCGCCAAAATAGCGGTGCAGGTCGTTCTCAATTACGAAGAGGGCGGCGAGAACTGCCTGCTTCACGGGGACGGGGCATCCGAGGCCTTCCTTTCTGAAATCAGCGGCGCGCAGCCCTATCCGGGACAGCGCCACTGGAACACGGAATCAATCTATGAATACGGCGCGCGCGCCGGGTTCTGGCGGCTGCATGACATGTTTTCCTACCTGCCCGTCACGTTGTTCGGCGTCGCCTCGGCATTGGCGCGCTCCCCGGACCAGGTCAAAGCCATGAAAGAAGCAGGCTGGGAAATCGCCAGCCACGGACTGAAGTGGATCGAGCACAAGGACATGTCCGAAGACGAAGAGCGCGCCCAGATCAACGAGGCCATCCGCATACACCGGGAGGTCACGGGGGACGAACCCCGCGGCTGGTATACCGGCCGCTGTTCAATGAACACCGAACGCTTGATCGCCGAAACCGGGCAGTTCACCTATATCGCCGACAGTTACGCCGACGACCTTCCCTACTGGGTGGAATACGGCGAGCGCAAGCAACTCGTCGTGCCGTATACGATGGATTGCAACGACATGCGCTTTGCCATCCAGACCGGCTTCACCAACGGCGAGCAGTTCGAAGCAAGCCTGAAAGACGCCTTCGACGTACTCTATGCCGAAGGCGCCGCAGGGGCGCCTAAAATGATGTCCATCGGTCTGCATTGCCGCTTGATCGGCCGGCCGAGCCGGGCGGCGGCGCTGAAACGGGCGATTGATTATTTCCGCTCCCATGCCGATGTCTGGTTTGCGACCCGCCTTGAGATTGCCGAACACTGGATGAAGGAGCACCCTCCCGTAACATCCGCCCTGCGGCCGTCCCGAATGAACAAGGAACAGTTCGTCGATGCCTTCGGCGGTATTTTTGAGCGCAGCCCCTGGATTGCCGAAGCCGCGCATGGTTTGGAACTTGGTCCGGCGCACGACACCGCTACGGGTGTTCATTCCGCGCTTGTGCGCGCCTTTCGTTCCGCCGACGAAGCCCGCCGACTCGAAGTGCTAACGGCGCACGCCGACTTGGCGGAGAGCGGGATCAATGCGCTCACCGACCGGGAAAGAGAAACTTTTGCCGCGCTCAACGAGACCTACACCTCCCGCTTCGGCTTCCCTTTTGTCCTCGCCGTAAAGGACGACGCCAAGTCCGGCATCCTCAAAGAGTTTAAAGCGCGGCTCGAGAACGACCGCGACACCGAATTCGCCGAAGCCTGCCGCCAGGTGGAGCGAATAGCCGAGATGCGACTCGAAGAAAGGTTCAAGACATGACAAAAAACACCGTTATCACAGAGCCCCTGGAGGCCGATGCCTTTGCCGGTTTCGGAGACGTCATCGACACCTCCAAGGACCCCGACATGATCATAAACCAAGGATTTTGCGGCCGTTACCATGACAGGGCGCGTTTGGATTTTTCCGACGGCCGCGCCGGAGTGAGCCTGTTCAAGGCAGAGCCTCGAAGCCTGCCGTTCAAACTCGAGATGATGGAACGGCATCCCGACGGAAGCCAGGCCTTCATACCCATGAGCATGGACGCGTTTCTGGTGGTGGTGGCCGAAGACGACGGCGGCGCGCCCGGGCGGCCGCGCGCCTTTCTAACGCAGCCCGGCCAGGCGATTAATTTTCACCGCGGCACATGGCACGGCGTGCTGACGCCGCTGGCAGCGCCCGGTCTGTTCGCCGTGGTCGACAGGATCGGAAAAGGCCCGAACCTTGAAGAACACCGGTTTGACACCCCTTATCTGATTGAATCGGGCAACGGCGTTGCCGGACGCGGGGCGCCGGCATAAGGCTGAAAGAAAAAACCGCGACGGTTTCATGGAATTTCGGGGGGCGTGCCGGACTTCGTTCGCACGGGGTGCGCGCAAAACCCGGATTCCGGCATTGAAAAACCCTTGAGTCTCCTTACGCGGTGACCGGGGTGTTTAATTTCATGTGCCGGTTAACATCTTTGTACAAAAGGTACCTGAACCGGGACGGTCCCCCGGCATAGCAAGCCTGGGGACAAAAGGCGCGCAGCCACATGTAATCCCCCGCCTCCACTTCAACCCAATCCTGGTTGAGTCTGTATACGGCTTTTCCCTCCAGCACATACAGTCCGTGTTCCATCACATGGGTCTCTGCAAAGGGAATGACCGCGCCGGGCTCAAATGTAACAATGTTGACATGCATGTCATGGCGCATGTCCGCGACATCAACAAACCGGGTGGTAGTCCACCTGCCGTCTGTTTCGGGCGTCGGAATCGGCGCAACGTCATTCTCGTTGGCAATTAGAAAATCAGGTTGAGGCACGCCTTCCACCCTTTCATAACGCTTGCGGATCCAATGAAAACGCAACTCCGACGCGCCGTCGTTTTGCAAACGCCATTCGCATCCGGGCGGGAGATAAACATAGCTGCCGGGCCGGAGCTCGTGCGCGGTTTTACCGACCGTTAGCTTGCCGCCGCCTTCAACAACGAACAGAACGGCCTCCGTTTCCGGCTCCGGTTCAGGACGCTCGGATCCGCCGCCGGGTCCGACTTCCATGATGTATTGCGAGAAAGTTTCCGCAAAACCGCTCAAAGGCCGCGCCAGCACCCAGAGCCGGGTCTTTTCCCAGAACGGAAGGTAGCTGGCGACAACATCCTGCAGCACCCCTTTCGGGATAACCGCATAGGCATCGGTAAAAACAGCCCGGTCGGTCAAAAGTTGTTCCTGACCGGGATAGCCTCCCTTCGGGGCGTAGTAACTCGCGTTCATCAATTCCTCGTTAATTTTCTCAGTCCGCGCCCATACTGCGAACATGCAACAAGGCGGGACGGTTGGCGATTTGGGTAAATCTTTCGGATTAGAGTTGTATTGTACGCCTTTTCTCCGTGTTTGCCAAGCCTTCTTGCCGCCCCTAAAATGGATGTGTTCCACCATCCGGCAACGCCGCTTGCCGCCATAACGCAGGAGAATATCAAATGGTTGAAACCCTGGTGCCTTTTGTAGCAGCCGTTCTCGCGCTTCTGATTATTCCGGGGCCCGACATGGCCCTGGTCATGGCCAACGGCGTTGCGTATGGAAAGCGGGGGGCGTTTTTCTCTTCATTGGGCATTAGTTGCGGAGGAATGGTTTTGGCGCTCGTGGTCGCCGTTGTACTCGCCACGGCCTTGTCCATAAACACAAAGCTTCTAACGTTTATCCAGTCGGCCGGATGCCTGTATCTTTTGTACATTGCGGCCGTCACCATATACCCCAAGGCTTCCGATGAAGCCGGCCGGACGGCGGCCGAGCCATCCAAAGGAAATTTGTTTTTAAGGGGCGTTGTTACCAACATATCGAATCCCAAGGCGTTGATATTTTTCTCGGCGTTCATTCCCCAATTCATTCCGGCCACTTCTTCCAACCCGCCCGTATTCGCGTTCGCCCTCGGCGCCCTCTTGTGCTTAATCGGCTTCGGGGTGAATTTCGCCATCGGAGCAACCGGCTCCATGCTATCCGGTTTGAACAAGGTCGCATTTGCCGGACGAACATGGACCCAATGGATTATTTTTGTTGTATTCGTAGCTATCAGCCTGGTGTTTTTAATGGCAATCATCCGGTGAAGTTGCGGAATGATTTCCTGTTGTCTATAAGTTAAAAAATTTTTCAACCGGGGGCACCGTTAGAAATTCGTCTCAATCATCGACACCGTTTCCGATTGCAGATGTATCGGCGGCAAGAGCTCCTGCGGACGGTTCGAATAAGAACGGATGCCGCAGACCCGCAGATCATTGAAAAAAGCCCCGACAAAATCTTTTGGATGATGCCGGGGCTCCCTTCGAGTTGGGTTTGTTCATTGACTGGTTTACAGACGGCCCGTCTTTTACGGACGGGTGC
>JAPOUU010000099.1 GCA_026708505.1 Hyphomicrobiales bacterium
GCAAGATATTCACATTTTTTATTCTGATATGCGGTTTGGGTGTTGTAGCGGTGCCGGCTGGAATCGTATCGGCGGCGCTTTCAAAAGTGATTCGCGGAGAAGATAGGGGAAAACAGCGTTGATTTGCAAAAGATTTGCAAATATCGCATGCAATGTGGTTTTCTTTTAATTTGATTGAATCATTTTAAGAAATTCTTCTACCGACATGATAGGAGTGCCGTAATTGATAGCGTTGCGTGCTTTTCCCGATCGACTGGAGGTGTCGGCTGCTACCAATAGGTCGCAGTTCTTTTTTGTAACCGCCCGAACCGGTTGTAGTCCGACAAAGGCGGCGCGTTCTTCCAAGAAAGATCTGGAAATCTGTTCACCGTTGATGACAGCCGTGCCAGTGAAGCAGACACGCATTCCTTCTTGTAGGTTGCTGACATCGGGTAGGCAGGTTGCTTCCGGAATGGGAATATCCCGGACATTCAACAGGTCGGCAATGTGTCTTATTAGTTTCTGCTCAGCTTCGGTTATGACGCCGTCACGTTTGGCGGCAGCGATAATTGACGAAAGGTAAGAATTGTGTGCTTGTGCGCGTTGTTCGGCCGAGATTCCCATATCCGCCACAAAACTCTCAATTGTTGTCCGTTCTTCTTCATCAATAACACCATCGTCAAGAATCCAATCTAGAATATTGAGATACTGCAAAAGTTTCTCGTCCGTGGAGGGATAGCGGGCAAGAGAAACAATGCGTGCTACAGCTCCTGTTTCGTTATTAAGAATTTCGCGTCGCAAGGTTCGCATCGATAAAGGGTGGACGATATCTCCAAATCGTGCAGGGTCGCAGTTGGTCTCCTCTAAAGCCTCTCGAATTTCCCGGGCAAGAGCGGCGGTAGCCCGAGCATCAGCAAGCGCACGGTGATGTCCGCTTAATGGGATTCCGTATCTGTTGCAAGCGGCAATCAGCTTTTCACCGCTGGCTCTTAGCGTGCATAGTCCGGAACCAAGGTGAAATTTAACTCCAAGCCGTTCGAATTCATATCTCAGCATACGCGAGTCAAATGAAAAATTATGAGCAATTAAAACTGCATCATGAAATTTTTGTGCCAATACGGAGGCAATATCGGAAAAAACAGGTGCGGCTTCAACCATTGATGCGGTGATGCCATGTACGTGTGTAGGGCCGGTATCGCGCTCGGGATTGATGAGAGTGTCGTATTCATCAACTATCTCCCAACTCTGCCTGTCGAGAGTAACGGCGGCAATTTCCACAATGCGATCTTGTTTTCCGAATCCTGTGGTCTCGCAATCAATAACTACAAAAGGCGACAATGCGGTCATATTTCCCTCCGCTGTGATTTACTACCCTAGATTGTAGCACGATCCTCATTTCGCTTCCAGAGGCAAAGGGGTCTATGTCCGTGTTTCTCCTGCAAAGCGGACGGCTTCCTCGGCGGCACGGAATAATCCCGCCGCCTTGTTGACGCTTTCGGCGTATTCGCCTTCCGGAGAGGAATCCGCCACAATGCCGGCGCCGGCTTGAACATACATCACGCCATCCTTAACGATGGCGGTTCGCAGAGCAATGCAGCTGTCCATGTCGCCTGCGGCGGAAAAGTATCCGACGCAACCGGAGTAAATACCGCGTTTTTCACGTTCCAACTCGTCAATGATCTCCATTGCGCGAATCTTCGGCGCACCGGAAACGGTTCCCGCGGGGAATCCGGCCATAAGTGCGGACATTGCGTCTTGATCGGACGCGAGCTCGCCTTCAACGTTTGAGAAAATATGGATGAGATGGGATGTGAACTGGAGCGCAAACTGCTCGGTGACTTCAACGCTGCGCAGTTTCGAAACTCTCCCGACATCGTTGCGCCCTAAATCAAGCAGCATGAGATGCTCGGCGCGTTCTTTTTCATCGCGTAGAAGCTCTTGTCCGATTTTTTCATCTTCGGCAGCGTTGTTGCCGCGCCGCTTCGTTCCGGCAATGGGGCGGATGGTGACTTTGTCGCCGCGCAGGCGCACGAGTATTTCCGGACTCGATCCGACAACTGCAAAGTCATCGAAATTGAGGAAATACAAAAAAGGCGAAGGATTGATGCGTCGCAACGATCGATATAGCGCGAAGGGCGGAAGTGAAAACGGCACTTGGAACCTCTGCGACAGCACCACCTGAAAAATGTCCCCGGCGAAAATATACTCTTTCGCGCGTTCGATGATCGCGTGGTACTCGTCACGCTCAACGTTTGACGACGGTTTCGGTATGGGCGCCGGCGTTTTGGTTTCGGTGATGCGCGGCAGCGGCGCGTTGAAGGCTTCGATTGCCTGCCCGAGTCGTTGGCACGCTTGGTCGTAGGCCTCTTTGGCGGAAACATTCTTGTCCGGCCGCACGGGCGTAACCATGATGAGAACATCTTTGACGAGGTCGAAGATGACCACAACGGTAGGACGCAAAAAAATTCCGTCCGGAACACCAAGCACGTCAGGGTTGGGTGCGCCTATATTTTCAACGGTTCGCACCATGTCATACGCCATATAACCGAACACGCCTGCAGCCATCGGCGGAAGCTCCTCGGGGAGGTCAATGCGCGAGTCTTGTAGAAGTTTGCGCAAGGATTCCAATGCGGGTTCTTTACAGGGCTGGAAGCCTTTGTCGGTTTGTGCGTGCCGGATTTCTGCCTTGTTGCCGAAAGCGCGCCAGATGATGTCCGGATGCATGCCGACAATGGAGTAACGTCCGCGCATGTTTTCTCTTTCAACGGATTCCAGCAGGAAACTGTTCGGTTTCCCGTGCGCAAGCTTGAGCATCGCAGAAACCGGCGTCTCAAGGTCGGCGACAAGTTCGGTATGAAGAGTTTGCGCGATACCGGCGTCGTATTTTTTCTCGAACTCGGAAAAGTTCGGAGTGAAACGCACGTTCATGGCCGGATTAGTATCCGCGGTAATACGGGTCGACAAGCGGAGATGCAAGCAGGTCTTCGTTGATGGTGACGTCCGCCTCGGCGCGCAACTCTGCCAGCAATGCATCAACGACATCGCTGCGCATTCCGAAAGTCAACTGAAGCTGCAAATCGCTAATCTCTTCAATGTCTTCTTCCTTCGTGGCATCGGCGGGCGTGATATCATCGAGTTGGAAGAGCAAGATTTGTTTTCTGCTGCGGTTCCAACTCCAGTCAAATTCACCCTTTTTGAGCTCGAATAATTTCTCCGCTCCCTTGCGCGGGAAAATTTCCCCGCGGTCTTGGCGCGTGATGGGGTCATCGGTCACCACGACAATCTCGGTGATCTCTTCTTCGTCATTGTTGGCGGCGTTTTCATCTTCCGGCTCGTCCGTTTCTTCCTTGGGCGGAATTTCCGCGGTGAGTTGCGCCGCCATCTCCTCGAGGGTGAGCCCCTCTTGCGCCTGCTCGTAGAGTTCTTTGGCGCGATTTTCCAGGCGTTCCTTGCGGGTTTCCCTCTCCCATACCGTCTCAATGCGTTCGCGTGCCTCTTCGAAGGCCGGAATGTGAGGCTCGTGCACCTCAAGGGTTTCAAACCAATAGAAGCCGTTGGAAGTGGTTTCCTCCGAATCGCTTTCAATGCCCGGTTCGGTTTCAAAGACCCGCTTCATCAAGTCGTTGATGTAGGGCATTTCTTCGGGGCGGTTGCGGTCAATGTCGCGGCCGTTCTTGCGAATCTTTTCGAACTCGACAAGTTTGATGGAGAGTTCTTCTGCAATCTCCGTGAGCGATTTGCCCGCGGCGCGTTCGTCTTCAACCACATCGTGAAGCACAAGAATCTCCTCGGCGGCCTGGTCGCGCTGCATTTCCCACTCAATCCATGTTTTGGATTCTTCATAGTTGCTCTCGGTCTCCGGGGTGATTTCGCGCAGACGCACGATGGCGTAACCAAGGGGCACCTCAATGACGTCGGAGATGTCATCGACCGCTTCGAGTTCGAAAGCGGCCTTTTCGATGGCCTCGTTATCGAATTCGCCGCTTGCAAGTGAGCCTAGGTCAATGTCTTCGGCTTCGAAGCCGCGCTCGTTTGCGATAACGAGAAAGTCTTCCCCGTTGTTGAGTCGCTCAAGCACGGCGGCGGCTTCTTCGTTGCTCGAGAACGAAAGGCGCTCGACTTGGCGCTTTTCGGGCCGGTCGAACCTGTGCTTTTGTTCCTCATATTCCTGAAGCAGAACCTCTTCGGGAATGGAAATATTCTCCATCAGTTGGTCGAGTTGGAGGAGAAGGATTCGGAAGTCTCGCAGTTCGGGGATTTCGAAACGTTCGGTGTCTTCTTCGTAGAAGGCGAGCAGGGTTTCTTCGCTCGGAGTTTCAGGCTCGCCGAGAATCTCGTCTCCGAAAAGAATGTAGCTTCCGGTTCTCTCTTCGCCGACATAAAGATGCAAAAGTTCGGCGAGACGATAAGGCGAGTACGCCCCCTGTCGAACCGCGGAGATAATCTGCTGGCGTTCGAGAGAACGACTTTGTGCTTCCACATAAACCTCTTCGTTCATGCCGTTCGATAGCAGCAGTTGGTTAAAAAGAGCGCGGTCAAACTCGCCAAACGCATTGCGAAAGCTGGGCGATTCGAGAATGTCTTCGACAACCTGCTCCTTGCCGACGCGCAACCCCATGTCGCGGGCGATGTTATCGAGCAGGGCGCGTTCGATGAGAACATCAAGCACCTCGTCTTCAATGCCTTTTTCCCGCGCTTGCTCGAAGTCGAGTTGTTCCTCTTCTTCCTGCGAGAGGGCATGGAGTTCCTGCAGGGCAACGAGCCGGAATTGATAGAGTCCGACATCGGTATCATCGACCTGCACGATGGTCTCATCGTGGCGGTAGGAGAATACATCGGTGATTCCCCATACGGCAAAACTGAGGACGAGTAGGGCTATAAGAATTCGCACAACCCATGAGTTTGTGCTGTTGCGCAGAGTATCGAGCATGGTTCTATACCGTCATAAAGTTTCGAGATAGGGCATTATAGCGGAATTTTCCGACATTTGCCACCACGGCGGTTGCGGTTATACTGGGCTATGGCGGAAAAACCCTCGCGAACACGCCCTCTGCTCGTCGGCAACTGGAAAATGAACGGACTGCGTGCGTCCGAGGCGGAGGTCTCTGCGTTGGCGAAGGGGCTGGACGGGGCCCGGGCGGATATCTGGTTGTGCCCGCCCATAACGCTGCTCTCGCATTTTATCGGGGCTTTCAAGGGCAAGCCGCTCTCGTGGGGCGCACAGGATTGCCACGCGCAGGAGTCGGGCGCACATACCGGGGATGTCAGCGCCGAGATGCTTGCAGACGTTGGCGCGGTGTCGGTGATAGTGGGGCATTCGGAGCGCCGCCGCGACCACGCAGAGACGAACGCAATGGTGCGCTCGAAACTCTCGGCGGTTCAGCGTGCCGGCATGGTCGCAATCGTATGCATCGGCGAGACTCTCGAAGAGCGCGAGCGCGGGGATGTGCTTCCCGTGCTGGAGAAGCAACTGCGCGAGTCGCTTCCCGAGGAAGTGGACGGGAGCAAAACCGTCCTTGCTTATGAGCCGGTCTGGGCGATAGGCACGGGCAAGGTTCCCTCGGGCGACGAGATTGTTGAGGTTCATGGATTTCTGCGCGAGCGCCTGGATGCGTGCGGCGCCGCCGGCGTTCCCATCCTCTATGGAGGCTCGTTGGGTCCAAGCAATGCCGATTGGCTTCTTCGTTTGGATAACGTGGATGGCGGCTTGATTGGCACTGCAAGCCTGAAGGCATCGAGCTTCCTTGAGGTTATTCGGGCTTGCCAGCAGGGCTAGGTTTGGATAAGATGGTGCCATGAGCGGAATGATTTTGATTATCCATGTGTTGCTGGCCGTGGTGCTGGTGGGCGTTGTATTGCTGCAACGGTCCGAAGGCGGCGCCTTGGGCATTGGCGGCGGTGGCGGCATGATGAGCGGCCGTTCTGCGGGCAGCGCTCTCACAAAAACAACCGCGATTTTGGCTGTCTGCTTCTTCGCAACCAGCATGGGCTTGGCATTGCTGGAGAGGAGCGGGGGTGATTCGATTCTCCCCGACCTGCCCGGATCAAGCGGCGGCGGCATCACCACGC
This sequence comes from Hyphomicrobiales bacterium, assembly GCA_026708505.1. GTDB lineage: Bacteria > Pseudomonadota > Alphaproteobacteria > JAPOUT01 > JAPOUT01 > JAPOUT01. Next base: position 6,049 of record JAPOUU010000099.1, read on the forward strand.
CTTCGCCCGCGCCCGCGCCCATCCCCCAGCCCGACGAATCCGAACAATAGAGATTGTTTTTATTGCAAGGATGGGGTAAAATACCCGTCCATGACGCGGTATGTATTCATTACCGGCGGCGTGGTCTCCTCGTTGGGAAAGGGACTTGCATCCGCCGCTCTCGGGGCTCTGCTACAGGCGCGGGGCTATCGGGTTCGGCTTCGAAAACTCGACCCCTATCTCAACATTGATCCCGGCACCATGAATCCCCTTCAGCACGGCGAAGTCTTCGTCACGGACGATGGCGCTGAAACCGATTTGGACCTCGGACATTATGAACGCTTCACCGGTGTTCCGTCCGGACGCGGCGACAACATCACAACCGGACGCATCTACCGCGACATCCTCGCACGCGAGCGTCGGGGCGATTACCTGGGCAGAACAATTCAGGTCATCCCGCATGTCACCGATGCAATTAAGGAATTCATCCTCGAAGACAGTGATGATGTTGATTTCATGCTGTGCGAGATCGGCGGAACCGTCGGCGATATTGAGAGCCTGCCGTTCCTCGAAGCCATCCGGCAGCTTGGGAGTGAGCTTGGAGACGAGCGCGCCGTATTCATCCACCTAACGCTTGTGCCGCATCTCTCCGGCAGCGGCGAGTTAAAAACAAAACCGACGCAGCATTCGGTTAAGGAATTGCGCTCGATCGGTGTTCAGCCGGACATATTGCTCTGCCGTTGCGACAGGGCCATTCCCGTTGATGAACGTCGCAAGATTGCGTTGTTCTGCAACGTTCCCGAAGATGCGGTGATACAAGCCTTGGACGTTGATGTCATTTATGATGTTCCCAATGAATATCACCGCGAAGGCCTTGACCGCGCGCTTTTGCGGTGTTTCGGCATGGATGCGAGCGGCGCACCGGATTTGTCACGCTGGAAGAATGTGGTCGAGCGCATCCGCGCACCCGAAGGGCGTGTTTCCATCGCTGTCGTCGGCAAATACATGGGAATGCAGGATGCGTACAAGTCGCTGGTTGAAGCGCTTACGCACGGAGGCATCGCCCATAACGTCGGCGTTGACCTCCGCTGGATTGATGCCGAATGTTTCGAGGGTAATGCCGACAATACCGCGGCATTGGAGGGCATTCACGGCATCTTGGTTCCCGGAGGTTTCGGACGCCGGGGCATGGAGGGCAAAATCATGGTTTCAAAGCTGGCGCGCGAGCGTGCGCTTCCCTATTTCGGCATATGCTTGGGGATGCAGATGGCGGTTCTTGACGTTGCCCGCAATCTCGGCGGCATCAGCGATGCGATATCCTCGGAGTTTGGCGAGGACGCCCGGGGCGAGTTGCTGATAGGGCCGCTTAACCGTCTTCGTGCGAATGCCAACGGCATGGGAGGCGTTGAGGGCGACATCGAAGGCGGCGACTTGGGAGGCACCATGCGCCTGGGTTCATGCGAGGCGGTTTTGTCGAAGGGAAGCCGTGTTGCGCAAATTTACGGGACGCAGCATGTGCACGAACGTCATCGGCATCGCTGGGAGGTTGATGCCCACTACAAAGACATGCTTGAACAAAGCGGCTTGCGCATATCGGGATGGTCGCCGGACGGTTCGCTGCCCGAAGTCGTCGAGATGGAGTCACATCCCTGGTTCATCGGTGTTCAATACCACCCCGAATTAAAATCCCGTCCGTTCGAACCGCATCCGCTGTTTGCATCTTTTGTCGGAGCTGCTCTTGAGCAGAGTCGTTTGGTATGAGCACGCTGAACGAGAAGGTTGCCGTCGGCGAGGTGAATTTCGGAAATGCCCTGCCGTTGAGTTTGATAGCGGGCCCTTGCGCCCTTGAATCGCGCGACCACGCCATCGAAATGGCATCGGCGTTGCGCGAGATAACCGCGCGCGTTGGCGTCGGCCTCATTTACAAAACTTCCTTCGACAAGGCCAACCGCACAAGCGCATCTTCGGCACGCGGCATTGGAATCGACGAAGGCTTGCCGATATTGGCGCAGGTGCGCGAGCAAGTCGGCGTTCCCGTGCTTACGGATGTTCACGAAAGCGAACAGTGCAAACGCGTGGGTGAAGTGGTGGATGTATTGCAGATACCTGCGTTCTTGTGCCGTCAGACGGATTTGTTGGTTGCGGCCGCGCAAACCGGTTGTGTGGTGAACGTGAAGAAGGGACAGTTCCTCGCGCCGTGGGACATGAAGGCGGTGGTGGAAAAACTCGCTGCCGCAGGCGGCCGCAATGTTCTTGTCACCGAGCGTGGTAGCTGTTTTGGTTACAACATGCTGGTCTCGGATATGCGTGCGCTGCCGATATTGGAGCGGTTGCAGGTGCCGGTGATATTTGATGCGACGCACTCGGTTCAACTGCCGGGCGGGCGCGGCACGGCATCGGGGGGCGAGCGCGAGATGGTTCCCGTATTGGCGAGAGCCGCGGTGGCGGTCGGCGTTGCGGGGCTGTTTGTGGAGACGCACCAGGATCCGGATAACGCTCCCTCGGACGGCCCCAACATGGTCAAACTGCATGAGTTGGAAGCGTTTCTGCGCGAGTGGGTCGCTCTCGATGCGTTGCGGAAAAACTGCTAGGATTGGCTTATGAGTGCGATTTCGCATATCACCGCACGCGAGATTCTGGATTCTCGCGGCAACCCGACTTTGGAAGCGGATGTCAGACTTGAGGACGGCACGCTCGGACGCGCGTGCGTTCCGTCGGGAGCGTCCACCGGCGTGCATGAGGCTCTTGAATTGCGCGACGGGGACAAATCTCGCTATCACGGCAAGGGCGTGCTGAACGCGGTGGGAGCGGTTCGCGGCGAGTTGAACGACTTGCTTAAGGGCCGCGAGTGGCGTCAGGGCGAACTTGATGACGAGATGGTTGCCTGCGACGGCACGCAAAACAAATCGCGTCTCGGCGCAAACGCATTGTTGGGAGTTTCCCTTGCGCATGCACGCGCACGTGCGAAATCTTCGGATGTTCCGTTATGGCAGCATCTCGGCGGCTCGAACGCCTGCCTTCTGCCGACGCCCTTGATGAATCTCCTGAACGGCGGCCGTCACGCCGATAACGCCGTTGACATCCAGGAGTTCATGGTTGCGCCGGTGGGCGCGCCGAATTTTGCCGATGCTGTTCGCATGGGCGCAGAGGTGTTCGTTTGCTTGCGCGAGGAATTGCAACGCGGCGGAATGAACACCAACCTGGGCGACGAGGGAGGTTTTGCTCCCGACCTGGACACTGCCGAACAAGCTCTTGATTTGATGCTCAAGGCTATCGAGGCTGCCGGATACATACCGGGCGAGGACGTTGTTCTCGCCCTTGACGTTGCCGCAAGCGAATTGCTCGAAAGCGGTGATTACATGTTCGCCGGCGAGGGCAAACGCCGAACGAGCAAGGAGTTAATCAAATACTACGAGTCCCTGGCATCGAACTACCCGATCTTTTCCATTGAGGACGCTCTCGGCGAAGATGACTGGGAAGGTTGGTGCACGCTGACATCAACGCTTGGCGGCAAACTGCAATTGGTCGGCGATGATCTCTTTGCGACCAATTTACGTCGACTCGAGCGCGGCGTTGACGAAGGTGCGGCAAACGCAATCCTCTTGAAATTAAATCAGATAGGAACCTTGTCCGAGACGTGGCGCACGCTTAACTATGCCCGCTCAAAAGGTTTCGGCTCGATAATCTCGCACCGTTCCGGCGAGACCGAGGATGATTTCATCGCGGATTTGTCCGTTGCCGGACATGGCGGACAGATAAAGACGGGCTCGCTCGCACGTTCGGAGCGTTGCGCCAAATATAATCGGCTAATCCGCATTGAGGAGGCGTTAGGCGCCGGCGCGAGCTATGCGGGTCGAATGATTCTAAAGGCGGAGGCATAAGGCCGTGTCGCCGCGACGCATTAAACCGATATTGCTGTTGACGGCCCTGTTCGCCGGAGGGCTTTATTTTCTCTATCACGGGCTTTATGGCAAGCGGGGCTTTTTCATCCATGGCGAACTGCAAGAGCGTCACGCAAATTTGAGCGAAGAGCTCGACCGCTTGCGCCATGAGCGCCGGGGCTTGGAGAGGCGCGTTGGCGCGATGAGCCCCGATGCCCTGGATCCCGATTTGCTGGACGAGGAAGTTCGCCGAACGTTGCGTTATTCCGAGCCTGACGAAATTATTGTATTTGAGGAGATGATTCGCTAATCTTATAGGCGGGGTTGGCGGACTCTCAAGGAGAAATCTATGGCACGCGCGAAAGCAGCGCGGAAGACCGCGCAGAAGTCTAAGGCAAAAACAAAAGCCCGGACCAAAACCAAGACATCCTCTCCCACGCGGATGGAGGATGATGCGTTTTTGCAGGCTTATCGAGACATGTTGCTGATTCGCCGTTTCGAGGAGCGGGCCGGGCAGATGTACGGGATGGGGCTGATAGGAGGCTTCTGTCATCTATACATCGGACAAGAGGCGGTCGTGGTGGGTCTGCAATCGGCGCTGCAAGAAGGCGACCAGGTGATTACCGGCTACCGCGACCACGGGCATATGCTCGCATGCGGAGCAACGCCGAACGAAGTTATGGCGGAACTCACGGGCCGCCGTGACGGATGCTCTCGCGGCAAAGGGGGGTCAATGCACATGTTCGCCATCGACAAGGGTTTTTACGGCGGGCACGGAATCGTCGGCGCGCAAGTGCCTCTTGGTACCGGTCTTGCCTTCGCCAACCGTTACCGCAAACAGAAGAACGTCTGTCTTGCGTACTTCGGTGACGGCGCCGCCAACCAGGGGCAAGTCTATGAAAGTTTCAATATGGCGGAGTTGTGGGACTTGCCGGTTATCTATGTCATTGAGAACAACCGTTACGCCATGGGGACAAGTTTGAAGCGCGCCTCGGCGCAGACGGATCTCTCCAAGCGCGGTTTGAGTTTTGACATCCCCGGCGAGCAGGTGGACGGCATGGATGTCGAAGCGGTTCGCGAGGCAGGCTTGCGTACGGCCGCATGGTGCCGTGAGGGTAAGGGCCCTTACATCCTCGAGATGATGACTTATCGTTATCGCGGGCACTCGATGTCGGATCCGGCGAAATACCGGGAGCGCGGCGAAGTTGATGAAGTTCGACAAACGCGCGACCCCATTGATCATGCAGGGCGTCTTTTAATCAAGCGTAAGTTGGCGGACGAAGCCCAACTCAAAGAAATCGACAAAGAGATTCGTGCAATCGTCTCGGATGCGGCGACGTTCGCGCAGGACAATCCCGAGCCCGACGTCGCCGAACTCTACACGGATGTCTACCTATGAGGTGCACTGATGTCTGTTGATATTCTCATGCCCGCGCTTTCGCCGACGATGCAGGAAGGCTCTTTGCGTCGCTGGCTGGTGAAGGAAGGCGATGTAGTTTCCTCGGGCGATGTCATCGCCGAAGTCGAGACCGACAAGGCGACGATGGAGGTCGAGGCGGTGGATGAGGGCCGCATCGGCCGGATTGTCGTGCCCGAGGGAGAAAATGTTCCGGTGCGCTCGGTGATAGCGGTGCTGTTGCAAGACGGCGAGGAGATGCCGACGGCGGCTTCCGCAAACAGCACGAAGGATTCCCCCTCGCCGAAACAAAAGACGGAAGAGGCGAAAGAGTCGCCGCCTCCGCAGGCGCCGCGGCCGCCGAAACTCGAAACTCTCAACGAGGGAATGGAGTCCTCTTGGACGGAATCGACTCCGGTAACCTCGATGAGCGTGCGCGAGGCGTTGCGGGACGCAATGGCGGAGGAGATGCGCCGCGATGACCGGGTGTTTCTGTTTGGCGAGGAAGTTGGTGAATACCAGGGTGCATACAAGGTTTCGCAGGGGCTGCTCGAAGAATTCGGCGAGCATCGAGTTTTTGACACGCCGATAACCGAACATGGTTTTACGGGCTTGGCGGTCGGCGCCGCGTTTGCAGGGCTGCGTCCGATTGTGGAATTCATGACTTTCAATTTTGCGATGCAGGCGATGGACCAAATCATCAACTCGGCCGCAAAGATGCTGTATATGTCGGGGGGCACGCTGGGCTGTCCGATAGTGTTCCGCGGACCCAACGGCGCGGCCGCGCGCGTAACGGCGCAGCATAGCCAGGATTACTCGGCATGGTATGCGCATATACCGGGTTTGAAGGTTGTCGCGCCATATACGGCATCGGATGCGAAAGGCCTGTTGAAGGCGGCCATTCGGGACCCGAACCCGGTCGTGTTTTTGGAAAACGAAATTCTATACGGGCACAGTTTCGATGTCCCCGAAGTGGACGACTGGGTTCTGCCCATCGGAAAAGCAAGAGTGCTGCGTTCGGGTGCGGATATTACCATCGTGAGTTACTCGCATGCGCTGACATTTGTGCTGGCGGCTTGCGAGGCATTGTCGAGTGAGCACGGCATCGAGGCGGAAGTAATCGATTTGCGCTCGTTGCGACCGCTCGATATGGAAACGATTTTGGAGTCCGTGCGCAAGAGCAACCGCATTGTCGTTGTCGAGCAGGGCTGGGGCGTGTGCGGCATCGGAGCGGAGATTTCCGCCCGGGTGTGCGCTGAAGCGTTCGATCATTTGGACGCGCCTCCGATGCGCGTATCGGGCGAGGATGTTCCGATGCCCTATGCCGCCAATTTGGAAGCGCTCGCGTTGCCGGATGCAAACCGCGTCATTGAAGCGGTGCGCGCCGTTTGTTATGCGGAATAATCAAAAATGAGCATCACGCTGAAACTTCCCGCGCTTTCCCCGACGATGACGGAAGGCACGGTTTCCAAATGGCTTGTCAAAGAGGGGGATAATGTTTCGCCCGGCGATATTCTCGCCGAAATAGAAACCGACAAGGCGACGATGGAGATGGAAGCGGTGGATTCGGGGACAATCGGGAAGATATTGGTTGCCGCGGGCACAAGCGCTCCTGTTCATACGCCGATAGCGGTTTTATTGGAGGAGGGCGAAAGCGAGGCGAATGTTTCCGCCGAAGAAACTCCTGCCGAAGCAAAGACCGAAAAGACTGAAAAGACCAAAAAGGCCGAAGAGAAAAAACCCGAACAAAAGAAAGAGTCGAAAAAAGCCGCCCCGAAAACATCGGCGGCCCCGCCACCAACTCCGGTGCCGCCATCGTCCGGGCGCGTCTTCGCGACTCCCTTGGCGCGGCGACTGGCCCGGGAGAAAGGCGTTGCGCTGAATCAAATTCAGGGAAGCGGACCGCACGGAAGAATTATAAAGCGCGATGTGGAGACGGCAACGCCCGCAATTGCTTCGAGCGCTTCCCTTCCGGCCGTTGATCCTCGCAGTTTTTATTCGCCCGATAGTTTTGAAGAAGTTCCCCTTGATAATATGCGCCGTGCAATTGCGAAACGTCTGACGCAATCAATGCAGCAGGCTCCGCATTATTACCTGACGGTTGATTGCCGGATTGATTTGCTGACGCAGGCGCGCAAGCGTTTGAACGAGCGGAGCGAGAAAAACAAATCGGGTGCGAGATTGTCGATAAACGACTTTTTGCTGCGTGCGACGGCTTTGTCGCTCATTGAATTTCCCGATGTTAATTCGAGTTGGGCGGATGCCGTGCTGCTGCGTCACCGCCACGCCGACATTTCCATCGCGGTTGCCCTCGAGGGCGGAGGTTTGATTACACCGATAGTTCGTGCGGTTGAATCAAAGGGCTTGTCGCAGATATCGGCGGAATCGCGTGATTTGATAACGCGCGCCCGCGAACGCAAGCTCGAGCCGGAAGAATACGAGGGCGGAACTTTCACCATTTCCAATTTGGGAATGTTCGGCATTCGTGAGTTCACTGCGGTCATTAATCCGCCGCAATCTGCAATTTTGGCGGTTGGCGCGGGTCGCAAGGTGCCTGTGGTTTCGGAGGGCGGCAAGACGAGTTTCGCCGAAGTAATGACGTTGACGCTGTCTTGCGACCACCGTGTGATTGACGGAGCTTTGGGCGCTCGCTTTCTGGGAGCCCTGCGCGAGCGCATCGAAGACCCTTTTACTTTGCTGCTATGAGGACGCTGGCATGAGCAAATATGACGTTGTGATTATCGGATCCGGTCCCGGCGGTTATGTTGCCGCGATACGGGCCGCCCAGCTGGGTTTGAAGACGGCGATTGTCGAGCGTGAACATCTCGGCGGCATCTGTCTGCACTGGGGCTGCATTCCGACGAAAGCATTGCTGCGCAGCGCGGAGGTCTACCATTTGCTGGAACATTTGGACGAGTTTGGCCTCTCGGCGCAGAATCCAAGTTTTGACATAGGCGCAATTGTCAAACGCAGTCGCAAGATATCGAAGCGTTTGGGCGACGGGGTGAAATTCCTGCTAAGGAAAAACAAAGTGGATGTGGTTTTGGGCGAAGGTCGCCTGGGCGGCTCGGGTGTTGTGGTCGAGACGGGTGACGGGCGCAAGGAACTGGCATCGGCGAATGTCATCGTTGCAACGGGTGCGCGTGCGCGGGTGCTGGACGGCTTGAAGCCGGACGGTGAGGCAATATGGGACTATAAGAATGCGATGGTTCCCGAAACCTTGCCGAAGTCGTTGTTGGTGGTGGGCGCGGGTGCAATCGGTGTTGAGTTTGCAAGTTTTTATCGGAGTTTTGGCGCGGAGGTGTGTTTGTTGGAGACGGCGGAGCGCATTTTGCCGGTTGAGGATGCCGAGATTTCCGCGCTTGCGCGCGAGGCGTTCGAGAAACAAGGCATGCGCGTTTTGACGGGGGCAACGCTTGTTTCGGCAAAAGTCGAGTCCAAGGGAAAGTCGGTTCGTGTTCGCATGAAAGACGGCGAAGGCAAGGAGACGGAAGAAGTTTTTGAGCGCGTGATATCCGCTGTCGGCATCGTCGGCAACATTGAGAATATCGGTTTGGAGGAAGCCGGCGTGCGGACCGAGCGCGGGCATATCAAGGTTGATGCGCACATGTTGACCGGCGCCCCGAACATTTACGCGATCGGGGATGTTGCCGGGCCTCCGTGGTTGGCGCACAAGGCGAACCACGAGGGCGTGCTGGCAGTGGAGCGGATTGCCGGATACGAAGGTGCGCATCCGATTGATTACGCATCCATTCCGGGTTGCACATATTGCCGTCCGCAGATTGCGAGCATCGGGATGACCGAGGAGGCTGCCGCCAAAGCCGGGCACAAGCTCCGCATCGGACGCTTTCCGTTTATCGGTAACGGCAAGGCGCTGGCGCTGGGTGACTCGGAGGGTTTGGTGAAAACAATCTTCGATGAAAAAACCGGCGCGTTATTGGGAGCCCATATGATAGGCGCGGAGGTTACCGAATTGATTCAGGGCTACGCCATCGCGCGCACCCTGGAGAGCACGGAGGCCGAGTTGATGCGCACGGTCTTTCCGCATCCGACATTAAGCGAGATGATGCATGAATCGGTGCTGGATGCTTATGGTCATGCATTGCATATGTGAGCCGCAACGATGACGATTTTGATTGACACAGTTTCGAACAAAGACGCGCAACCGCGTCATCCCGAAAAGATGCGTATTGAAGAAACTCCCACGCCGCGCAAGCCGGATTGGATTCGGGTGCGTGCGCCGGGACTGGGCGGCGAGTATGGAAAGACTCGCGATATCCTCCGCTCGCACGGGCTGGTGACGGTGTGCGAAGAGGCGGGCTGTCCGAACATCTCCGAATGCTGGGCGCAAAAGCATGCGACCATGATGATTATGGGTGAGGTGTGCACGCGGGCATGCGCCTTTTGCAATGTCCGGACGGGCATGCCCGAACCGCTCGAGGCGGATGAGGGCGAACGCGTCGGCAAGGCGGTTGCGGAGTTGGGATTGTCGCATGTGGTAATCACTTCGGTCGATAGGGACGACCTTGATGATGGAGGCGCTGCGCATTTTGCCGGCGTGGTTCGAGAAGTTCGCGCGCGCACGCCGGAAACAACGATAGAGATTCTCACGCCGGACTTTTTGCGAAAGGACGGCGCGTTGGAAATTTTGCTGCAAGAGCGCGTTGATGTGTTTAATCACAATCTTGAAACCGTTCCGCGGTTGTATCCTTCCATTCGCCCGGGCGCGCGTTATTACCATTCGTTGCGCTTGTTGGAGCAAGCCAAGGAGACGGACAAACGCGTCTTTACCAAGTCGGGCTTGATGGTGGGGCTGGGAGAAACGCGTGAAGAGATTTTGCAAGTGATGGACGACATGCGTTGCGCCGGCGTCGATTTTATTACCATCGGGCAATATCTCCGGCCCACGCGCCGCCACGCTCCCATTGACCGTTTTGTCACGCCCGAAGAATTTAACACTTATCGCGAGATTGCCGAGGCAAAAGGATTTCTTTTGGCGGCGAGCGGTCCGATGGTGCGCTCGTCCTACCATGCCGGTGAAGATTTTCGGCGCCTGCAAGCGAATCGCCTGGCGCAGCATCCTTAACATTGTGCCGACATATACGAAGAAACGCTTTGCACCCTTTACGCCATCCGAGATGTTCGAATTGGTCGGGGATGTTGAGAAATACCCGCAATTTTTGCCGTGGTGCTCGGATGCGCAAGTGGGGGAGCTGCAGCGTGCGCAGGACGGCCGGGAATTTTTTGATGCGGAACTCCGCGTTGCTTATAAGGTGTTGCACGAACGGTTTCTCTCCCGGGTTTTCCTTGACCGGGAGAATTTAAAGATTGAGATAGGTTATCTGGATGGACCTTTTCGAACGCTTAACAATCGATGGGCTTTTCTCTTGAAGGAAGAGGGCGGCATCAAAGGCGTTGAGGTCGATTTTTTCATTGAATTTGCGTTTCGCTCGAGAGTATTGGGTCTTGTCGCCGGGCCCGTGTTCGGCGAAGCTGCAAAACGCATGACCGGAGCGTTTTTTCAACGCGCCGAAGCCCTTTATGGCGCAACCTCTCGATTCGCTTGAGGTGCATGTTGTCTGTGTTATCTTTAATACCCTATAAAAGGAGAACTCCCGATGCTGTCTGATTTAACCCTTTTGGAGGAAGCTATTTTTCATATGGTGGCACTTCTCTCTAATCTTTTCGTGCTTGCGATCGGGTTGGTTTTCGTTTTTTTGGTGGTGGTTTATATAATTGACCGTACGCAAACCAAGCATGCGATCCGGCGCAATTTTCCGATTATTGGACGTTTTCGTTATTTGTTCGAGAATCTCGGTGAATATTTTCGCCAGTATTTCTTTGCTATGGACCGCGAAGAAATGCCCTTCAACCGGGCGCAAAGAAGCTGGGTCTATCGGGCGGCCAAAGGCGTTGACGACACGGTTGCGTTCGGGTCTACCAATGACATTGGTGTGCGCGGAACAATTCTGTTCGTGAATTGTCCGTTTCCCACCCTTGAGGAGGACGCAACCGATCCTGAAAACATCACCATCGGAAAATATAGCCGGCAGCCTTATACGACGAATTCGCTTTTCAACATATCCGGCATGAGTTACGGGGCGATATCAAAGCCCGCCGTCCGGGCGCTTTCAAAAGGCGCGGGCATGGCGGGGTGCTGGATGAATACGGGGGAAGGCGGACTCTCCCCCTACCATCTCGAAGGCGGCGCCGATATCGTCTTTCAAATAGGAACCGCAAAATACGGTGTTCGCTCCCAGGACGGCGGCCTTAGCGATGAAAAGCTCAAGGAAGTCGCCGCACACGAGCAAGTCAAAATGTTCGAAATTAAACTCTCCCAGGGCGCAAAGCCCGGCAAGGGCGGCATCCTTCCCGGCGGGAAAGTCACCAAGGAAATCGCGGCGATTCGAGGCATTACCGCGAAGGAAGACTCTATCAGCCCCAACCGTCATCCCGATATTGACAGCATCGAAGACCTCCTCGACACGGTGCAGCGGGTGCGAGAAGTAACCGGCAAGCCTACGGGCTTTAAGATGGTTCTTGGCGCTTACGGATGGCTCGATCGTTTCTGCGAGGAAATTTACAAACGCGGCATCGAAAACGCCCCCGATTTCATCACTCTCGATTCCGGTGACGGCGGAACCGGCGCGGCCCCCATGGCGCTCATCGATTCGGTGGGGCTGCCTATCTCCGAAAGCCTTCCGCGGCTGGTTGACGTGCTCGTGCGATACGGTTTGCGCGAGCGTATCAAGATTATTGCAAGCGGCAAGCTCATCAACCCGACCGAGATTGCATGGGCGTTCTGCATCGGTGCGGATTTTGTTACATCCGCACGCGGCTTCATGTTTTCGCTCGGATGCATCCAGGCCCTGCAATGCAATAAAAATACTTGCCCTACAGGCATAACTACTCACGACCGCAGGCTTCAGGTCGGCCTTGTTCCCGCCGATAAGGCCGTTCGAGTTGCACGTTACGCCCGGCGCATCGTGGATGATGTGTGCATGATCGCGCATTCTTGCGGCGTGCCCGAACCGCGGAAGTTGCGGCGTTATCATGCCTGCCAGATTCACAGCGACGGTCATGCATGTAGTTTGCAGGATTTGTATCCGCCGCCGTCGCCACCTTTATCCTGACGGTATTTCCCGGGGAGGCCGGTCCCGCGCACAGGCATAGGCTGCGCCCGATGCGGCCAGCAGCAATGCGAGCAGTGCGAAGATGCCGCGATAAGCCTCCTCCGGCGTGGCAGCCTCCGGATGCGGAAGAAAAAACTGCAACAAGAATCCGGTCAAGCTTTGCAGCAAAAACACTCCGAGAATGTTAACCATATTAAAAAGCGTGATGCCGCGGCCGGTGAGTCTGTCCGGAAACAGCGAACGTCCGTGTGCAAGCAGTGCAGGCATGTAGCCTGCGAAGATTCCCTGCGCTACGAATATCGCGACCACGGTTGTGCTGGACGGATTCGGTAAAACCGCAAGCGTGAGCATCAGCGCAACCGATACGCTCATGCCGATGAGAACGGGAATTTTGCGGGAGTTCATCCATACATCCGCATTGGACCACAACAATATCGCGCAGGTATGAACAAGCGACACCAACAAGAGTGCATCGCCCCGGGCCTCAAGTCCAAAGCCGTGCACGTCGGCAAGATAAGGTGAAAACCACAATCCCAGCAGCGTTACGAAACACGCATATCCGGTAATGTTTAATGGCAGTAATTTTTTCACATCCGGATGCAGCAGAACTTCTTTGAGGCCTTGCATGGCCTGTCGCCAACTTTCCTTCGGGTGCGGCGTGTGCCCGTCGGGAGCGTCGCGGATGAACGCATACATCGCCCACGCCACCAGAATCGAGAGAATCGCAAAGCACCAGAAACTGTTGCGCCATCCGATTGTCGCGGTGGCAAATGCAAAGGGCGCGGTGGCGCCAATCGTTCCCAGCCCTCCAATTCCAATATGAAAACCCGTGATGCTCGCAAAACGCTCGCGCGCGAACCACCGGCTGTACAGCAGCATTGGTCCCATCAGCAACGGAGAGCATCCCACGCCCATGAAAATGCGCGCGAGTATCATGTTGTCGAAGTTTTGAGCGACTGCAAACAGGACGCAGGAAAGCGCCGTCAGCAACAAGCATAGGGACAGGGTGAGTCGCGCGCCGAACCGGTCAAGGCAAATCCCCAGCGGCAGCTGTACACACCCGAACGAGAGAAAGAAAACCCCGCTCAGCAATCCGAGGTCGGATGGCTCCAGACCGAAGTCACCGGCTAGATTCGGCGCTATCACCCCGATGGAATTGCGCAAAAACTCGCTGATGATAAAAGCAAGACAGCAGGTCGTTACAATGATGAGGAGGGGTCGGCGAACTTGCATATGGGGAAAGTTTTTTGTATTTATTGATGTAGAAGAGTCCCGCAGAAAGAATCACTATAACAAAGGAGACTACCGTGGAGAATACAGAGATTTTACGATTGCAGGAATACCTGCGAGGGCTGTTCAAGTTGCCGGAATTGTCCGTGAGGCGACGCGAATATAAAGACGACTCCGCAGAGGTCTATGTCGGCGAGGAATTCATCGCCGTGCTGTTCCGAAACGAGGAAGAGGGCGAAGTTTCCTACGCCTTTGAGATGGCCATTCTCGATATTGACCTTCCTGCGGCGCGACCGCTCTCGGAATGACGAAATACGGGCTCGGGAGCGTCGCGCCCTCGGGAGAGGGATGGATAGCCCCCGGCGCCCATGTCATCGGAAATGTGACGCTTGGAGAGGGTGCGAACGTCTGGTTTGGCGCAGTGTTGCGCGGAGATAACGAGACGATTGCAATCGGCGCCGGCAGCAACATCCAGGATGGCTGCGTGCTGCACACGGATCCCGGGTTTCCGCTGTCGGTGGGAGAAAACGTAACGGTCGGGCACCGGGCGGTCTTGCACGGGTGCCGGATTGAGGAGAGGTGCTTGATAGGCATCGGCGCAATCATTTTGAATGGCGCCGTGATTGGGCGGGAAAGTTTGATCGCCGCGGGCGCATTGGTGGGGGAGGGAGTGAAGATTCCCGAACGCTCCCTTGTGCTGGGCATTCCGGGGCGTGTGTTGAAACAGGTCACCGACAAGCAGGCCGAGGCCTTCGAGGCCGCCGCCCGGGGATATACGGAGCGCGCGCGGAAGTATCAAGAAGAACTGCAAGCGTTGTAAAACCGGTAATTTCTAATGTTCGCGTTCGGTGGCGAAGCGGACGGCGCCGCGCAAGGCGTCGGCGTATTGCCCCTTGAAAGGAGCGAGGGATTCATGTGCGATGGTGCCATACTCTTTCGCCCGTTCTAACACTTTTGGCAGCACATTGTGCTTTTTGACCAGCGTCATTGCCGTGTTTAAATCTTCCGCGGTGCGCTGCTTTGCGGCAAATTTGTCGCGCCAAAAATTTTTCTCATCGTCATTTCCGCACGAGAACGCCGATAAAATGGGAAGCGTCACCTTGCCTTGCAAGAAATCATTTCCAATCCACTTGCCCAGGCGGGCGCTTTCGCCGCCGTAATCGAGAGCGTCATCGACCAACTGAAACGCGATGCCGAGATTGCGCCCGTAAATGCGCAATGCCTCAACCTCGTGCGCGCGGCAATCTGCAACAATCCCGCCGACCGATGCCGCCGCCGAAAACAGGGTTGCCGTTTTCGTTTCAATCACGCGAAAATATTGCTCTTCGCCAATTTCCACATCGCCCAAGATTGCCAGCTGCATCACTTCGCCCTCGGCTATCAATGCGGCCGCGCGAGACAGCACACGCAACGCCTCCATCGAACCCGAGGCGACCATCATCTCGAACGCGCGTCCAAGCAAAAAATCCCCGACCAGCACGCTTGCCGGATTGCCCCATATGCCTCGCGCCGTTGCACGTCCGCGGCGCATGTCTCCCTCGTCCACGACATCGTCATGCAGCAAGGTTGCGTTGTGCAGGAATTCAACCGCCGCGGCCAGGCGAATGTGTTCTTCGCCGGAATAATTCGACATTTTCGCACATAAAATCGTTATCAGTGCGCGCAACTGTTTGCCGCCGGAGAAAATCATGTATTCCGAGAGTTCCGGTATCAACGATGCGCTCGAGCGAATGCGCTCGCGCATTAGCGTCTCAAGGGCATCTAGCTCCGGTCGGGCCAAATTACGCAATTCCGTCGCAGAAATACGCGCCTCGCGTTCACGCGCCTCGTCAATCGATCCGGTCTTCATAACAATATAATCTATGGCACAAATCATCCCTTGTAAATGCAACAAAACGGATTATGCTTGCCACTCCATCAATAGTTCGAAAGGTCAAGGCATGCATCTCGGCAATTTGGAAATTTTCACCGTCGGAAATCCCGAGCCGGGCAGGGGAGGGCGGTATTTTCTGCTCGTAAAGGCGACATCCGCATGCGGCGTCACGGGAGTCGGAGAGGCGTATGCCGCAAACGTCGGCCCCGAGGCGATGGAAAGAGTTATCAGGGATGTCTTTGACCGGTATTTCCTTGATGAAAGCCCGTTTCAAATCGAGAGCTTGTTTCGGCGTGTTTACGGATCGGGATTCTCACAGCGTCCTGATGCAACCACCATGGGCGCGTTTAGCGCGCTTGAGATGTGCTGCTGGGATATCGTCGGCAAGGCGCTCGATAAACCCGTCTACATGTTGCTCGGCGGAAAAGTTCGGGATCGCCTGCGCTGCTATACGTATCTCTATCCCGACGACAAACAAGACGCGGAAAAATTTTATGCGGATGCGCAGATGTCCGCGGAGCGTGCGGCGGAACTTGTCGAGGAAGGATTCAATGCCGTGAAGTTTGATCCCGCCGGAGCATATTCCGCATTCGGTCCCGACCAGCCCGCGCCCGCCGTGCTCGAACGGTGCGAACAATTCATGGCGCTCATACGCGAAGCCGTCGAAGAACGTGCCGATTTGCTGTTCGGAACGCACGGGCAGTTCACGCCCTCGGGGGCATTGCGGCTGGCGCGTCGACTTGAACCTTTTGAGCCTCTCTGGTTCGAGGAACCCGTGCCGCCCGACATGCCCGAGGCCATGGCAAAAGTTGCCGCAAACACCGACATTCCCATTGCGGCGGGTGAACGACTCACGACGAAATATGAATTCGCCAGGCTGCTTTCATGCAACGCCGCGTCCATCCTGCAACCGGATTTGGGGCGTTCGGGCGGCATCCTCGAGGGCAAAAAAATCGCGGCGCTGGCGGAAGTGCATCATGCACAAATTGCTCCGCACTTGTATTGCGGACCGGTCGTTGCCGCCGCAAACATTCAACTTGCGACCTGCATACCCAATTTTTTGATACTCGAGAGCATTGGCAAGATGGACGGCTTTCACGGCAAACTTCTGCGCAAAGGGTTTCGCTGGGAAGAGGGCTGCATTATCCCGCCTGATTCGCCCGGACTTGGCATCGAGTTAAACGAAGAAGTCGCGCGCGCTCACCCCTACGACGGCAAGGGTCTGCATTTGGAAATGTTGCGCGAACCCGTTGACTTTGATCACGCGCAACCCGCGGACGGCGCACGATGAGAGCCGCGCTTCTTGAAGCCTACGACGCGCCAATGCCGGTGCGCGAGGTCGATGACCCGCACGTGCCCGAACACGGCGTGGTCGTGCGCGTGCTTGCATGCGGAATCTGCCGTTCCGACTGGCATGCCTGGAAAGGGCATTGGGCGGATTTCTTCAAACTCCCCCATGTTCTCGGTCACGAAATGTGCGGCGTCATCGAAGAGGTCGGCAAGGGGGTGAAACGTTTCTCCAAAGGCGAGCGTGTTCTCATCCCTTTTTGCGGCGGCGAGGGTACATGCCCGCAATGCCGTGCCGGACACTCCAACATTTGCGACTTTCCCTTCACGCCCGGATTCTCGCACTGGGGAGGTTTTGCCGAATATGTCGCAATCCAATACGCAGATTTCAACCTGGAGGTGCTCCCCGACAGCATTGACACCATCGCGGCCGCAGGCATGGGTTGCCGGTTTATCACGGCCTTCCACGCGCTCGTTACGCGCGCCGGCCTCAACGCCGGCGAATGGGTTGCCATCTACGGGTGCGGAGGTGTGGGATTGTCGGCCGTGCAAATTGCCGCAGCCGCGGGCGCGCATCCCGTCTGCATTGACATCAACGATGAAGCGCTCGCGCTTGCTGAAACGCTTGGCGCCCGCGCAACCATCAACGCCAAAAACACCGCCGATGCCCCCGAAGCCGTGCACGACATCACCGGGGGAGGCGCGCATATCGCTCTGGATGCCCTCGGGCACGAGCAGACTTGCAGAAACGCCCTGCTATCGCTGCGCAAGCGGGGGCGCCACGTACAGGTCGGTATGAGCGATGGTGTTGATGATATCGCGCTTCCGATCGACAGCATTATCGGAAAAGAACTCTCCCTCGTCGGTTCCAAGGGAATGCCCGCCAACAATCTCGACACATTGCTGCGTTTGGTTTCCGACGGGCGTCTCGACCCCATGCGACTCGTCTCCAAAACGGTCAGCCTCGAAGAAACCGGCAATGTCCTGAACGATATGAGCGGTTTTAATACACAGGGCTTTGTCGTTATCGACCGCTTCTAACCGCGTTTTACGCCATTACCCCCTCGGACGGTGCGTATGCGCGTTGTAAATTGTTTTCAATCCTTTTGAGGGCCGCTTCTTCGCTGATGCCGTGAATGACGGCAATCTCTTGAACGATGCGGTCAAGCGCGGCTTCATAGAGTTGGCGCTCCGAATAGGATTGTTCGGCCTGGCGTTGCGGCCGAAACAGATCCCGCGTCACTTCGGCGATTGCAATCAAATCCCCCGAGTTAATCTTTGAGTTATATTCCTGTGAACGGCGCGACCACATGGTCCGCTTGATTTGCGCGCGACAGCGCAGGGTTTCCATCGCCTTGGTGACGACCGATCTTCCCGACAAGCGCCGCAATCCGACGTTTTCCGTTTTATTCAACGGAACGCGCATGGTGAATTTTTCGCGCTCAAACTCAATTACGGCTTGCTCTTGAGAGGCGCCGTCAATGGCCTGCTTGTTTACGTCCAGAATCCTTCCAACGCCGTGGGGCGGGCATACGACAAATTCTCCCGCAGTGAGGGGCGTATCATCCTGCTTGACGCCGTTGCTCTTCTGGGCGCCGACGCTCTTCGCTGTTTTCGCCTTGGCGGCCGAGGGTCTTTTTTTCGCGGCCGACGGACGCCTTGAAGAAGCCCCGGCTTTTGCCCTGGCTTTGGTTTTCGTTTTGGCCGAGGATCTTGATCCGGATTTCGGCTTCGTTTTGGCTCTCGACTTGGACTTAACCTTGACCTTTGACCTTGCGGGTCTCTTGGCCTTGGTTTTCGCCTTCGTTTTTGCTCTTGTGGCTTTCTTCGTCGTCGCACGGCGTGCCGACGTTCTTGACCTGCTCGAAGCCGGGCGCCTCGATTTGGCCGCTTTTTTTGCCGCGGGTTTGCTTCTGCTCGAAACGCGCTTTTTGCTTGTTGTTTTCTTCTTTTTTAGTCTTGTTGTGCCGCTCATATTCTGACCTTACCTATACCAATCAAAAAAATCCGCCGCATGCCGCCTGAGACAGGCAATACGCCGGAGAAATCCGGAACCAGGAGGATGGGAAATGTGGAAAAGAACGATTTCCGGCGAATTTACCTTCGCTTAACGCTGAAAATCTTTGAAATTCTTGTGTCTCTATCACCCAAGGTGCAACCCGCCGCGTGAATTCGCAAGGGTGCCTATTCGCTTATTCCTGTGCCCATTGTAACCGATTCTTTCCCGGAAGCCAAGCGTTCACGGGGATTTGAGCGGGTTTTGCCGCGATTTTGGAGCGATTTTGAAGTATTTCGCCGGTGATTCGGGGGCGATTCAATCGCCCTCGCCGGGAGCCTCGGAGAAAAACCGGGAGAATTTGTCCTGTTCGTCCTTGAAGTCGTCGGCATCGGCCGGGGGGTCGTGCTTTTCAAGAATGTTCGGCCATTTCTGCGAATATTCGGCGTTTAATTTCAGCCACCGGCCGTCCGGGTCTTCGTCATCGGGAATGATGGCATCCACGGGGCACTCGACAACGCAAACGCCGCAGTCAATGCACTCGTCGGGATGGATGACCAGCATGTTCTCGCCCTCGTAGAAGCAATCGACCGGGCATACTTCAACGCAGTCCGTATACTTGCAGCGGATGCAAGATTCCGTTACCAAAAAAGTCATTTTCCTTGTCCTTCCATTCGACGCAATACCCGGCGGCGGGCGTCCCCCGAATCCTTGTCGCTAACATACAACAATCCTGAAACCCTTCGCAACAAATTGGACTCGAAGTCCCCGATGACCCCGTCGCTGGCGACAACCTCCCACATCTTTTCCAGCAAGCCGATCTTGCGCTCGTACTCGTAGGACTCGTTTACGCGCTTTGTCCAGCGGAACAGATCGCTTGCTTCGCGCTCTTCCGAGACCGCCAGCGCCAGCAACGCCTCGACCTCGCCGGCGTCCAAACTGAACCCGTCGATCGCCATTCGGCGCAGTGCGGCTTCCTCGCGGGGGTCGCACCCGTCTTCGATGTAGGCGGCGGAGACGAGCAGGCATATGGCGGCGAAATCTCCCGCATCCATATCGTCACGGGGCGATGCCGGCACGGGCTCTTCGGACCGAAAGAAACGCAATATCTTTTCCATGCCACAACCGATAGCACAAAACCTCTCTTGACGAAATCGCAAACCCTCGCTATCGAAAATACAGCCATGATGCCAGATACTTCCACCGCCGACATTCCCCTGCTGGAGGGATTGCGCGCCCTCGCCCGCAATTACGATGCAATCTTGTGCGACGTCTGGGGGGTTATCCACAACGGCCGGCAGGCCCATCCCGCCGCCCTTGACGCGGTGCGGCGTTATCGAGACGGCGGCGGATGCGTGCTATTGTTCTCGAATGCGCCGCGCTCGAACATCCATGCACGCAAATCACTCGAGGCCCTCGGCGTGGGCGGCGACCTCTACGACGGCGTGGTCACCTCCGGGGACGTCACCCTTGAGGTGCTCGCATCCGGACGGCTCGGACGTGCGTGCTTCTACCTCGGGCCCGGGCGCGACCGGCACTTTATGGAAGAGAGCAAGCTAAATGCCGTTGATGAAAACACCGCCGAGTTCATCCTGTGCGTCGGACTCCGGGACGACGAGCGCGACAAGGTCGAAGAATACCTGCCCCTGCTCCGGCGAATGGCGGCGCGTTCCATCCCGATGATTTGCGCGAATCCCGACATCATCGTTGAGCGCGGCGAAAACCTCTTGCCGTGCGCGGGAGCGTTGGCGCGCTTGTATGAGTCGCTCGGCGGCGATGTGCGCTACTTCGGCAAGCCCCACAAGGACATTTACCGCCACGCCTGGAAAATCCTTGAAGACAAGACGGGCGGCGTTCTCGACAAAAAACGGGTTCTTGCCATTGGCGACGGGATTGCAACCGACATTCTCGGCGCGCGTGATTTCGGCATTGACGCCGTCTTTGTCACCGGGGGCATCGCCGCGCTGGAGGTCGGCGACGACGCGTGCACGCCGTCGCCGCAGCGCCTCAGGCATTTTTTCGAGGCGCACGAAGTGCGGCCCGTTGCCGCAATGACGCATCTTTTCTGGTAGTCGTTATGCGATTGTTGCGACGTTTTTCCCGAATACCCGGCGATCTTGAGGGCGGGGCGTTTGCCATCGGCAATTTTGACGGCGTGCATCGGGGGCATCAAGCCGTCCTTGAAGCGGCACGGCAATCGAACAAGTCGCCGCTGGGCGTTTTGCTGTTTGCGCCGCATCCGCGCAGATACTTCCAGCCCGACAAGCCGCTCCCGTGCCTGACCGACTTGCGTGCAAAACTCTGTCTGCTTGAGAGGCTCGGAGTTGATGTTGCGGTCGTTGCGCCGTTTGACGCGCAGATGGCGTCACGCTCCGCGGAACGTTTCGTGCGCGAGGTTCTTTTCGAACAGCTCCGCGCGCGCCATATCGCCGTAGGCTACGATTTCGCCTTCGGCAGCAAGCGGCAGGGCAACGCGCAAACCCTTCAACAACTCGCCGGGCAGAACGGCATTGCCGTTGATGTCGTCAAACCGGTGTCTGCAAATGCGAAGCCGTGCTCTTCAACGCGCATCCGCGAGGCGCTTCACCTCGGCGACCTTGCCGATGCCGCCGACATGCTCGGATACCAATGGGGCATGGGCGGGCAGGTTGTTCACGGCGACGGCCGCGGACGCAAGCTCGGGTTCCCGACCGCGAACATTCCGCTTGAGGACTCGGCTCTCGGCGAAGCGTTTGCTTTGCCGTTCGGCATTTACGCGGCGTGGGTTTTCATCGAGACGACGGCTTCGAGCAAGGCCTATCCTGCGGCTCTCAACATTGGCTGGCGCCCGATGTTTGAGACGCGCCGGCCCCTCCTTGAGGCGCATTTGCTTGATTTCGACGGCGACCTCTACGGCCAAAGGCTTTGGGTTTTCCCGATGGCGTTTCTGCGCGGCGAGGAGAAGTTTGACAACCTGGACGCCCTCCGTCGGCAGATGAGCCTGGACTGCCTGGACGCGCGCAAACGGCTCGAGGAGACCGGCGGACCGCCCCGCTTGTGAGCATCGAACTTTAAACTCTTCGGTTATCTGTGCTACAAACTACTTTCGAGTCTTTCATTTAAGGAAACACCATGGCATCAGATACGGCATCAGACGAGCCCCGCGACTATCGAGACACGTTGCTGCTCCCCCGCACCGATTTCTCCATGAAGGCAAATCTGCCGCGACTCGAGCCCGAACTGCTCGAGTTTTGGAAAGGGATCGGCTTCCAGGAGCGCCTGCAAGCACAAGCGTCCGGACGCGAGAAGTTCATCCTTCACGACGGGCCTCCGTACGCAAACGGACATCTCCACATCGGCAGCGCTTTCAACAAGATCCTCAAAGACGCGGTTGTTCGCTCGCGCTACATGCTCGATCTCGACTGCCACTATGTTCCCGGATGGGACTGCCACGGACTTCCGATCGAATGGCAGGTGGAAAAACAATATCGAGACTCCGGCCGCAACAAGGACGACGTTCCGGTTCTTGATTTTCGCGCCGAGTGCAGGGCGTTCGCGCAGCATTGGATGTCGATACAGATGGAGGAGTTCAAACGTCTCGGGGTCGAAGGAAACTGGAAGCATCCGTATGTGACAATGGCGTATGAATCGGAGGCGGCGATTTCCGCGGAGTTTCACGACATCGCCATGCGCGGGCTGGTTTACCGGGGCTCGAAGCCCGTGATGTGGTCGGTGGTCGAGAAGACCGCGCTTGCCGAAGCCGAAGTCGAATATCAAGAGTACACTTCCAACAGCGTCTGGGTGAAGTTTCCGGTGGTGCGTGCCGACGACGACATCCTGAACGGCGCGCATTTGGTTATCTGGACGACAACGCCCTGGACCATTCCCGCCAACCGCGCCATTGCCTGTGCGGCCGACCTTGATTATGGAATCTACGAGTATGGCGGCGGACGCATTGTGGTTGCGAAGACGTGCATCGAGGCGGCGATGGCGGCGGCGGACGTTGCCGACTACAAGGAAGTCGGAAGCGTGTCGGGGAAGGTGTTTGCAAGCGGATGCATGTGCGCGCATCCGCTTCGCGACGCCGGGCTGGGCGGCTACGGCTTCGATGTGCCGTTGCTGCACGGCGATTATGTCACAGACAAGGAAGGCACGGGTTTCGTGCATACGGCCCCCGGTCACGGGCGCGAGGATTTCGAAGCCTGGATGGAGTACTGCAAAGCCAAGGGCGTTGCTCCCGATATTTCCGAAATGGTTGACGCCGACGGCATCTACACCGAAGCGGCGGCGGGGTTTGCGGGCAAGCGCATTCTCACCTCCGAGGGCGAGCGCGGCGACGCCGAAGGCGCCGTCGTTGATGCACTGGACGCCGCGGGAATGCTGCTGGCGCGTGCGCCGCTGCGGCATCAATATCCGCACTCGTGGCGTTCGAAGACGCCGGTGTTGTTTCGAAACACGCCGCAATGGTTTATCGCCCTCGACCAATCCGCCGCAAACATGAAAGAAGGCGGTTCTTTGCGGCAACGCGCATTGGACTCGGTTGATGCGACACGCTTTTATCCCGACTCCGAGCAAAACCGTTTGCGCGACATGGTCTCTCACCGCCCCGACTGGGTCATCTCGAGACAACGCGCCTGGGGCGTGCCGCTCACCATTTTCCGCAACCGTAAAAACGGAGTCATTCTCCCCGGACTCGAGGCGGTTGAGCATTACGGGGAAGATGTCTGCAAGCAGGTGCGCGAACGCATCAAGACCGCTTTCGAAGTCGAAGGCTCGGATGCGTGGTTTGCACCCGGTGCCCGCGAGCGTTTCCTGGACGGGCTGGACGGCATAGATCCGCAAGAGTGGGAACAAGTCAACGACATCCTCGATGTGTGGTTTGAGTCCGGCGCAACGCATGCGTTTGTTCTCGAGCAACGCGAGGAACTTGTTTGGCCCGCCGCGCTTTATCTCGAAGGCACCGACCAGCATCGCGGATGGTTCCAATCCTCGCTGCTTGAGTCGTGCGCGACTCGCGGACGCGCTCCTTACGACGCGGTGCTCACGCACGGCTTTGTCGTGGATGGAGACGGCCGCAAAATGTCGAAGTCGCTGGGCAACACCATTGCGCCGCAGGAAGTCGTCGAGCAGCACGGCGCGGACATATTGCGTCTGTGGGCGCTCGGCTCCGACTATACCGAAGAGCTTCGCATCTCGAACGAAATTCTGAAATCGAGCATCGACTCCTACCGAAAGCTTCGAAACGGATTCCGGTTCATGCTGGGAAACCTGCACGGTTTCGATGAAAGCGAGCGCATCGACGTTAAGGAAATGCCCGAACTCGAGCGGTGGCTTCTGCATCGTCTTTGGGAGATGGACAAATCGCTGCGGGAAAACTACAAGGAGTTTGCGTTTCAAAAAGCCTATCGGGACATTTTCCACTTTATGACATTGGACCTGTCGGCGTTTTACTTCGATGTGCGCAAGGACTCGCTTTATTGCGATGCCGTTGACGATCCGCGCCGCCGATCCTGCCGAACGCTTTTGGATGAATTATTTCGGCGGTTGAATTGCTGGCTGGCGCCTTTGCTGTGCTTCACCATGGAGGAAGCGCATCGTGCGCGCTACGGCGATGCCGCCGCTGATGCTTCCGTGCATTTGCAAACTTTTCCGGAGACTCCCTCTTCGTGGCGCGAGGACGAGCTCGGGGAAAAATGGCGCCGGCTTCGCCGGCTTCGCCGCGTCGCCACGGGCGCGCTGGAAGTCGAGCGTCGGGAAAAGCGAATCGGATCGTCCTTGGAGGCCGCGCCGTGCCTTTTCCTCGAGCACGATGAAGACATCAAAGCGCTTGAAGGCATTGATCTCGCCGAGTTGTTGATAACCTCTTCGGCGCGATGGGAGAAGGCGGCCGCTCCCGCCGAAGCCTTCTGCCTGCCCGAGGTGTCCGGCGTCGGCGTTGTTGTCGGGACGGCGACGGGCAACAAATGCCGTCGTTGTTGGAAGATTCTGCCCGAAGTCGGAACCGACCCGGACTATCCCGACCTTTCCGGGCGTGACGCCGATGTCGTCCGCAAGCTCGATGCTGCAACGTCCTGAATGGCTGCGCCTGTGGGGACGGGGCTCCGCGCTTGGCGCGGCGGTCGCGGTTGCGGCGTTTTTGGCCGACCTCCTCTCCAAAAACTACCTGATTGACCTTCTTTACGGGCGTTTTCCCCCGAAAATCGCCGTTACTCCCTTTTTCGATATCGTCCTGTCTTGGAATAGGGGAATCAGTTATGGTATACTCTCGTCCAACCAGTGGTTCGCACAGCCCGCTCTGATTGGCATCGGCGCAATTATTGTTGTGGTCCTGCTTGTCTGGCTCGCGCATGCGCGAAGCGCCATTGTTTCGATTGCACTCGGGATGGTGATAGGGGGCGCGGCCGGGAACCTCTGGGACAGGATTCGCTTTGGGGCGGTTGCGGATTTTTTCAGTTTCCATGCGTGGGGATTTTACTGGTATATTTTCAACGTAGCGGATGTCTGGATTGTTGTCGGCGGTGCGGTGCTTATCTGGCAGACTGCCGGGTTGAAACATAGGAGATGATGGAGTGAGAAAATATTTTTGTATTTCGATTGCCTTGGCGATGATGGCTTTGTCCGGCTGTGAGAATGTCAAGAATGTCTTGTCGTTTCCGCGAGGCGGTCCGGACGAGTTTGCCGTGACAACGAACCAGCCGCTGGCAATACCGCCGGATTACAATCTTCGGCCGCCGGATGCGAATGCAAATGCAACCACGACCAACGCCGCCGGCGCCGCCGAGACGCTCTTCCAGGGCGCGGCGGGCACGAACACGAACACGAACAACGCCGAGAGCGGCAGTCTTACCGCCGGCGAGGAAGCGATCCTGCGGCATCTCGAGGAACTTGCAAAACAGCGCGCCCAGCCGCAGGCGCCGGGCGTGTCGGCGAGCGGTGCGATTTCTTCCGGAGATCCGGTTGTGGACGCGTTGGAAGAGGCAAAGCGAATCGAGTCCGGCGAGTCCGGAGGCACTCCGGTAATCGAGGGTACAAAGACCGAGAGTATCTTCGGAAACTTTTGGGATTTTTTCTAAGTTGCGTGCTAAATTTTTCTTCTTATCGATGTTGGCGCTGATGCTTGAGGCGGTTATTCCTGCGCAGGCCGAACAGGTTGTCAAAACCTTCACTCTCGATAACGGCATGGAGGTGATTGCCATACCGGACCACCGCGCGCCGGTTGTCACGCACATGGTGTGGTATCGCGTCGGTTCCGCCGAAGAGCCTGCGGGCAAATCCGGCATTGCGCATTTTCTCGAGCATCTGATGTTCAAGGGAACGGAGAAGGTCCCCGGCGGCGATTTCGCGGAGACTGTTGCGCGCAACGGCGGGAAGAGCAACGCGTTCACTTCCTATGATTACACCGCCTACTTTCAGCGTGTCGCCAGGAGACATCTGCCGTTGATGATGGAGATGGAGGCCGACCGCATGAAGAATTTAAGTCTTTCCTCCGAGGATGTCACCATCGAGCGCGGGGTTGTTTTGGAAGAGCGAAGCACCCGCGTTGACAGCCAGCCGCTTTCGCTTCTCGGCGAGAAGATGTCGGTCGCGCTTTACGGCGAGCATCCGTATGGCCGCCCCATTATCGGCTGGCGGGATGAAATTGAAGATCTCGATCGCGCCGACGCGCTGGAATTTTATCGGCGCTTTTATGCTCCGAACAATGCGGCCCTCGTTGTTGCCGGCGACGTCGAACCCGACGAGTTGCTCGAATTGGCGAAAATCCACTACGGCGGCATTGAGTCGGACAAGCAGGCGGTGCGCGACAAACGTCCCGAAATTGCCGAAATCGGCGAGCCGGTGCGTGTCACCTATGAAGACAAACGGGCGCGGCAGCCGATATTTCAACGCATCTATCTGGCGCAGAGTTACCACACCGCCGGACTCGAACGTGCCACCAGCATCGATATGCTTGTCGAAATTCTCGGCGTCGGAACCACCTCGCGGCTCTACCGCTCCCTTGTGGTCGAGCAGAAACTTGCCGTTTCCGCGGGGGCTTGGGCGGTGACCGACTCTCTCGACAGGGGGCGTATCGGCCTCTATGCGATTCCGAACGAGGGCGTCACGCCCGAGACGCTCGAAGCCGCCATTGACGCGGTTATCGCCGAGTTTGTCGAGAAGGGGGTTGAGGACGAGGAGATGGAACGTGTTCGACGTAGCTATCTGGCCGATTTGATTTACGGTTGGGATGATCAGCAGCAGCAAGCTTATGTTTTTGGCGCGTCTTGGAGCTCGGGAATTTTGCCGCGCGATGTTTTACGCTGGCCCGGAGTTGTGCGTACGGTAACCGGTGCGCAGGTGGCTTCGAGCGCCCGGGAATATTTGCGCGCCGAGAATTCCGTTACAGGATGGTTGTTGCCGGCTTCGAAGCCATGAGACGGATCGTGATGTCTCGCATTGTGATGTTTTTGGCGGCGTGGATGGTAGGGATGTCGTTGCAGGTGTATCGAGGAGAAGCTATGGAAATCCAGCGCATTACAACGCCGGGCGGCATTGAGGCCTGGCTGGTTGAGGAACACTCGCTTCCGATCGTGTTTGTTGAGATGTACTGGCGCGCGGGTTCGAGCAGTGAAGCAAGCAGCCTCGAAGGTCTTGCCTACATGCTCTCGGGCATGCTGGACGAGGGTGCCGGAGATCTCGATAGCGAGGCGTTCCAAAAGCGGATTGCAGATTTGAATATCGGCTTTGCGTTCAATGCATCGAAGGATTTCTTCAGCGTTCACGTTAGAACCCTGGAAGAGAACCTTGATGAGACGATGGAGTTGCTGAGACTTGCCCTTACGCAGCCGCATTTTGACGAGGAAGCCCTTGAGCGTGTGCGTGCGCAAATCCTTGCATCCTTGAAACAGAATCTCCAAGATCCCGAAACTATCGCTGCGAGAACGTGGTTTTCGACCGCTTTCGCCGGGCACCCCTACGCACGCTCGACACGCGGAACACCCGAGACCGTCCAAGCGATTCAAGCGGATGATTTGCGCGACTGGATGTCCCGCGCCCTCGCGCGCGACAACATCACCGTCACCGCCGTCGGCGACGTCACTCCGGAAAGGCTCTCCCGGCTGCTCGAGAAAACCCTTTCCGGTCTTCCCGAGAACGCGAACGTTGCGATTCCCGAAGCAACGAGCTTTCAAGCGCCCGGACGCGTCGAGGTTATCGACTATCCCAATCCGCAAAGCGTGATTCAATTTGGCCACAGCGGACTTCACCGCGACGACCCCGACTTCATCGCCGCCTATGTGATGAATCATGTGCTTGGCGGGAGTGTTTTGATCTCGCGACTCGGAGAGGAAGTTCGCGAAAAACGCGGTCTTGCCTATTCGGTTTACAGCTACCTCCAGCCTCTCGAGCAGGCCGACTTGTTCTCCGGATATCTTGCGACCGGCAACGCCAGCGCCGGCAAGGCTCTTGATCAAGTCCGCCTTGAAATCGCCCGCATGCAAAAGGAAGGCGTCAGCCAGGAGGAGCTCGACAATGCAAAAACCTATCTCATCGGTTCGTATCCGCTGCGCTTTGACAGCAGCGAGAAGATTGTCTCGCAGCTTTCGTATATACAGCGCGAGGGACTTGGCATTGATTACGTGGATAAGCGCAACGCATTGATCGAGTCGATCACCCGTGACGACATTCTCAGAGTGGCGCAGCGGCTTCTTGATCCCGAAGAGCTGCTGGTTGTAGTGGTTGGCGAGCCGGAGCTTTCAAGTGCGCCTTAGTCATGTCTCCGTTTGAGTATCATGATGACACAGCATTTCATCCGTTAAAAGAAGAGACTCTCGACCGTTTGGCGGGGGAGGCCCGTAAGGCGGCGGGCGAATTGCTGGAGACGGAGGAGCCGGGCGAGCGGGCCATCCTGCGCACTCCCGGGATCGTTGAGGACGTTGCCCCTTTGCGGTCGATGATGGAGGCGTTGCTGTCGGGCGCGTCGGACTTGGTTTTTCTAGGGGTGGGAGGCTCGAGTCTCGGTGCGCAGGCGCTCGCACAGACGGACGGATGGGGGACGCGCGCCTATCTCTTGAATCGTCCCGGATTGCGGTTGCATTTTCTCGATAATCTCGATGCGCGCACCGGCAACGAGTTATTCAACGGACTTGATGCCGAAGGGGCGCGTTTTTTTGTTGTTTCCAAATCCGGCAATACTCTCGAAACCTTGGCGCAAAGTCTTGTTGCGGTCGAGTCGTTGCGCTCGCGGGGCGTGGACGGGCTGCACAAGCGTTTCGCTTTTCTCACGGAGCCCGGCGATAATTCCCTGCGCCGTTTGGCGGAGCATCTCGATGCGCCCGTGTTCGACCATGATCCCTTGCTGGGGGGAAGATTCTCCGTGCTCGGGGCTCTCGGGGCGGCGACGTTGCTGGCGATGGGCAAGGAGGTCGCTCCCATGCGCGAAGGCGCCGCGTGGGTGCTTGAGGCGACACGCTCGGACATGAAGGACGGGATGCCGCTGTCATCGCCGTTGCGCGGCGCGCTTGCGGCGGCGGGGCTTTCCCGCGCCGGTTATGACAACGCCGTGCTGCTTGCCTATGGCGATCGTTTCGAAGCCGCAAGCAAGTGGCACCAGCAATTGTGGATGGAGTCGCTCGGCAAGCAGGGACATGGCGCCAATCTCAATTATGCGCTCGCGCCGGTCGCGCAGCATGCACAATTGCAGGCGTGGCTGGATGCCGGGGCAGGCAACTGGTTTACGCTGTTATGCCCGCCTCCGGAGGCGTCGGAACCCATACAATCAAAGATTGTAAAGGATTTGCAAGGACATTCTTTAAGTTGTATCATCGGGGCGCAATGGCGTGCGACCGCCGAAGTTCTCGTTGAGAAAGGCGCGCCGCTTCGGCGGTTTCGGCTCAATGCCATTGATGCGTATGGCCTGGGAGGTTTGTTCATGCACTTCATGATCGAGACTCTTGTCAGCGCTCGAATGCTTGGCATTGATGCGCTTGGGCAACCCGCCGTTGAACAAGTCAAACGCAACACCATTGAGAGGCTTGGACGAGGATGACATTATGCCGACCATACGCAAGCTTTCGCAAGGCGCGATCAACCGCATCGCCGCGGGCGAGGT
>JAPOUU010000017.1 GCA_026708505.1 Hyphomicrobiales bacterium
CGCATTTACTGCGCCGATACCTTTGAGATTCTACCAAAACTGAAAGACGGCATTGTCGATTTGATTATCTGCGATGGTCCCTATGGTGTTACGGCCAACGAATGGGACAGGGTAGGTGACATCCAAAACTACAATCTGAACCTAATCAAGATATTTTCCGAGAAGCTCAAGGAAGGCGGTTCCCTGTATCTGTTTGGAAAGCACGACTGCGTGGATTTCATAGATTACAGACCTTATCTCAATCTGAAGAGAAAGATAGTATGGTACCAGCCCAGCCGTCTGTCGCAGGGAAAAATCACATACACAAACAATTACGATATTATTTGCTACTTCGTAAAAGGCGCAAAACCTAAAGTTTTCAATTTGGACGACATAAGGGTGCCGCAACTCGTTGAGCTTGAGCACAGATTAAGATGTGAAAACGTCCCGTCTGTGACGAACGGGAAGTTCGGCAAAACAAAATTTAATGGTAGGGGGAAAAATCCGGGCGATGTGTGGGGAGATATAAAACAATTGACTTACAAATCCAAAGAGCTGACGAGCAGGGAAGCGTTGAACACCATACAGAAACCGGAAAAATTAATAGAACGGTTGGTCAAAGCCAGTTCCATGGAAGGAGATTTGGTTCTTGATCCTTTTTCCGGAGTGGGAACTTGTCCGTCCGTATGCAAGCGGCTTGGAAGAAGATATATTGGTATTGAAAAAAACAAAGAATTTGTCCGTCTTTCCAACAATCGTCTTGATAATGCGAACGAGCAAATCGATTGCGATGTTGTGCATGAACAAAGCGCATCGCTCCAATTATGACTCAATTCCTTTAGCG
Source organism: Hyphomicrobiales bacterium (assembly GCA_026708505.1). Lineage (GTDB taxonomy): Bacteria > Pseudomonadota > Alphaproteobacteria > JAPOUT01 > JAPOUT01 > JAPOUT01. Next base: position 824 of record JAPOUU010000017.1, read on the forward strand.
ATTTTTTACGAGAACGACCCAATGCGTTGCAAAGTCATATACGAATTGAATGTTGAAGATGTCGTAGCAGAAACCAATCGGCAGCTTGATAGAAGCGCGAATGAAATATCCCGCGTGGGCTTTGATGAAACTTGGGCTAAAAGGACAGGAACTGCGGTATATGAAGACAAGGGACTGTAAATTCGCTAGAAACCGGGGGGGTACGGGGAATTTACGGCGAGCCCTCGTAAATTTGCCTGAAACGGCAAGAAGTATGGGGAATTTACGCCCTCCGCCCGTAAATTCGCCGGAAAAAAGGGCGTTTTGCGGGTGAAAAAACGCCCTTGCATTAAAGCCGCCGTTCTCCTACAATTGCTTGTTGGAGCAAAAACACACTTATGACGACAGAACACTTCGTACAATTTAAGAATGTACAAAAAAGCTATGACGGCGAAACCCTCGTCGTCAAGAATCTGAATCTCTCCATCGGCAAGGGCGAATTTCTCACGATGCTGGGTCCGTCGGGATCCGGAAAGACGACCTGCTTGATGATGCTCGCCGGCTTCGAAACCACAACGCACGGCGACATTCTGCTTGGAGACAAATCCATCAACAATGTTCCTCCCCACGAGCGCGGCATCGGCATGGTGTTTCAAAATTACGCGCTCTTCCCGCATATGTCGGTTGCCGAAAACCTGGCCTTTCCGCTCGAGGTGAGAAAAATCCCGCGCGCCGACATCGAACAGAAGGTTCAACGCGCCCTGGACATGGTCGAACTCTCCGACTTCGGGGCAAGGCGGCCCGCGCAGCTCTCCGGAGGCCAGCAGCAACGTGTCGCCGTTGCGCGTGCACTTGTGTTCGAGCCTGATCTTGTTCTCATGGACGAGCCTCTCGGCGCGCTCGACAAGAAACTCCGCGAGCAGATGCAGTATGAAATCAAGCACATCCACGAACGCCTCGGCGTCACCATCGTGTATGTCACCCACGACCAGTCCGAAGCCCTCACGATGTCCGACCGCATTGCCGTCTTCAACGACGGCATCATCCAGCAGCTTTCCTCTCCCGTCGAGCTTTACGAAAAGCCGACCACGACTTTTGTTTCCCAGTTCATCGGCGAAAACAACTCGTTGCAGGGGCGTGTGCGCGAAATCTCCAACGGCATCGCGACCGTTGAACTGCGCGGCGGAAAGATCGTGCGCGCGCAGGCCGTCAACGTCCAAGGCGAAAACACCGACACCATCTTGTCCATACGGCCCGAACGCATCGTTGTTGATCCGGACGGGGCTTCCGTCGGCGAACTCTCCACCCTGGAAGGGCAGATTGAGGAGCTCATCTATCTGGGTGACCACATTCGCACTCGAATGAAAGTCGTTGACTGTGACGACTTCATCGTCAAAATTCCGAATGTCCACGGACACAAGATTCTCGGAAGCGGGCAGAAAGTCTCCGTTGGATGGCTTACCGAAGATTGCAGGGCCCTCGACTGCAGCGTCCTTAACATGGAAGGGAAGGCGCAATAATGAGCGCCCGAAGTAAATCTAATACGGGGGATAACGCTTTCAGTGCAACTGTCTCGAAAGCACTTAACCGTTCCGGCGCCGCCGGGGCAAAAAACCATAACAACAAATAAGGAAACGAAAATGAAAACTAAAAACCTAGCTAACGCCCTTGCCGTTGCAGGCTTCGGCGTTGTCCTCGCGCTCGGCGGCAGTTCGCTCGCCAAGGCCGAGGAGTTCACCGCGGTCTCTTGGGGCGGCGCTTACTCCGCGTCCCAAAGCAACGCCTATATCAAGCCTTACATGCAGGCCAATTCGGATGTGAAAATCAATTTTGAGGATTACTCCGGAGGCCTCGCCGAGGTGCGCGCGCAGTCCGAAGCCGGAAACGTCACCTGGGACCTCGTTGACGTCATCTACACCGATGCCGTCACCGGTTGCGATGAAGGCCTGTTCCTCGAGATTGATTTCGACGACGACCTCGCACGCGGCAGGGACGGCTCGCGGCCGACGCAGGACTTCCTGCCGGAAGCGCTCGGAAACCCTTGCTTCATCCCGCAAATCGCATACTCGACCGTGTTCGGATTCCGCAAGGACCTTGTTTCTCCCAAGAGCATCGCCGATGTCTTTGACCTTGAGAAGTTCCCCGGAAAACGAGGCTTGCAAAAAGTTCCGACGTACAACCTCGAGTGGGCCCTGATTGCAGACGGCGTCGACAAAGCGGACGTCTACGATGTGCTTTCAACGCCCGCAGGCGTTGACCGCGCGTTCGCCAAGCTCGACACCATCAAGGACTCCGTTGTTTGGTGGGAAGCCGGTGCGCAGCCTCCCCAGCTCCTCGCCGACGGTGAAGTCGTGATGGCGTCCGCCTACAACGGACGGCTCTTCGCGGCCATTGAGGAAGAAAAGCAGCCCATCGAAATGCTTTGGGACGGGCAGGCTCTCGACTTGGACGGCTGGGCAATCGCCGCGGGCAGCGATCACGTGGACGCCGTCAAGAAGTTCGTCCGCTTCGCAACCGACACCCAGAGGCTCGCCGACCAGGCAAAGTGGATCTCCTACGGACCGCTGCGCAAGTCGTCGCTTCCGCTCGTTGGCAAGCACGCCGACCTCGGCATCGACATGGCTCCGCACATGCCGACCAAATACGCCGACCAGGGCTTTTGGACCGGCTTTGACTTTTGGGCCGACAACAAAGACGAGCTTTCCGAGCGCTTCAACGCTTGGCTTGCTCAATAAAACCCTGCCGGGCCGCACGGCCCGGTTTGGCGGCAACGAAAATCCGCACGTTCGTGACAAACGTCACGGCGTGCGGGCTTTCGCCCCGTCCGCCCGGATAACAAAATGGCAATTGCTGAGAACATAAACAAGTCCAACGGTGGCGACGACGTCATGCGCACCGCCGACGGAACGCCGCTCAAACTCAGCCTTCAGCGTGCACAACGGCGTCAAAAGCAGCGCACCTTCTTCCTCGTCGTGCCGCTGCTCGTCTTCATCCTCTTCTCTTTCGTCTTTCCGATCCTCAACATGCTCACCAGAAGCGTTGAGGATCCGCAAGTCGTCTCGTACATGCCGAACACCCTCAAAGCCCTTGAGGACTGGGACGGCGAAAGCCTGCCCGGCGAACCCGTCTTCGAGGCAATGGCGCAGGATTTCAAAATCGGACGCGAAAACAAAACCATCGGCAGGGTCGGCAAGCGCCTCAACTACGAAGAATCCGGCATGCGCGGACTCTTCAACAAGACCGGAAGGCGCATCGACAAGATAGAAACGGGCCCGTGGAAACAGGCGTTTCTGGACATCGATAAAAAATGGGCGAACGTCAAAACCTTCACGATCATACAACGGCACGATTCCGCCTACTCCGCCTCCTACTACATCGCCGCCCTAGATCTCAAGCAAAACGAGCAAAACGAAATCGTTCGGCAGGACGAAGAACGCCGCATTTACGTTTCGCTCTTTCTGCGAACCTTCGGGGTTTCGTTTCTCATCGCCGTCCTGACGCTCCTGCTCGGATTCCCCATCGCATATTTGATGGCCAATCTGCCGCTGCGATATTCCAACCTTCTCATGATACTCGTGCTTCTGCCCTTCTGGACGTCGTTGCTCGTGCGAACGACAAGCTGGATCGTTCTGTTGCAAAGCCAGGGAGTCATCAACGACGTTCTCGTCGCAATGGGACTCATTGATGATGAAAACAGGGTTCAAATGATATTCAACATGACCGGAACGATCGTCGCTATGACCCACATACTTCTTCCCTTCATGGTGTTGCCGCTCTATAGCGTCATGCGAACCATTCCGCCGTCCTACATGCGCGCCGCCCGCTCGCTCGGCGCCAACCAGTTCGTCGCTTTCGTGCGCATATACCTCCCGCAAACCGTTCCCGGCATCAGCGCGGGCGCAATCCTGGTCTTCATCCTTGCCATCGGATACTACATCACCCCCGCGCTCGTCGGAGGCGAAACCGGGCAACTCATCTCCAACATCATCGCATACCACATGCAGCGCTCCCTCAATTGGGGGCTTGCGGGCGCGCTCGGGAGCATCCTGCTGCTCAGCGTTCTCGTGCTGTTTGGGCTGTACAGCCGTTTCCTGGGTTTGCGCGGACTCAAGTTCGGATAAAGGAAGGGAGGCGCGAACATGTCGGCACTGCCAAGCTACGTCGGTCCGCTCGAGCGGGCGTGGTATTACGGGTTCCGGATTCTGTGCGGACTCATCTTCATCTTCCTGATTGCGCCCATTCTCATCATCGTGCCGCTTTCGTTCAACGCGCAACCGTATTTCACCTTCACGCCCGAAATGCTGGCGCTCAATCCGGAGGCTTTCTCCATGCGCTGGTATCTCGATGTTCTCGCCAATGGAATGGCCGACCCGAACGCGCCTTTCTCCGCGGCATGGCTCGCCGACAGCTGGAACAACGGACAATGGATCCACTCCATGAAGAACAGTTTCCTCATTGCCGTCAGCGCAACCGTGATCGCAACAACGCTCGGCACTCTCGCCGCGCTCGGACTTTCCCGGCCCGAGATGCCCTACGGCGACTGGATTATGGGACTCCTCATCTCCCCGATGATCGTTCCACTCATCATCTCCGCCGCAGGGATGTACTTCTTTTACTCCTATATCGGGCTTGCAAGCACGTATCTCGGCATCATACTCGGACACGCGGCCCTTGGAACCCCCTTCGTCATCATAACCGTGACCGCAACGCTTGCAGGCTTCGACCACTCCCTCACACGGGCCGCCGCCAACCTCGGCGCGAAGCCGAGCACCACCTTCTTTCGCATCATCATGCCCCTGACCCTGCCCGGCGTTATCTCCGGCGCGCTGTTTGCCTTCATCACTTCCTTCGATGAAGTGGTGCTTGTCATCTTCCTCTCCAGTTTCGAGCAGAGAACCATTCCGAGACAAATGTGGTCGGGAATCCGCGAGCAAATCTCGCCGACAATCCTCGCTGTTGCAACTATTCTCGTCATTATGTCCATTCTGCTGCTTACCGCCGTCGAACTCCTGCGGCGGCGTTCCGAGCGCCTGCGAGGCATCTCGCCCTCTTGAATGTTTTAAGATTCAGGGTTTGGGCGGCGTTGCTTTTGCTGCTGCTCGGCCCGTCTTCTTCGCTCGCGCAAAACAACACGTCCCTTGATTTGCGACTCGTGCTTGCCATTGACTGCTCCTTCAGCGTTGACGACCGGGAATTCGCCCTTCAAATGACGGGCATCGCAGAAGCATTCCGTTCCAAAGAAGTCGTTGATGCGATAGGGCAGGGGAAATACAGACGCATTGCCGTTACGCTCGTGCAATGGTCGTCGCCGGCCGCCCAATTCATCGCCGTGCCATGGACGTTCATTGATGGCCGTGAAAGCGCCGCGCTCTTTGCCGAAACCGTTGCCGCGACCCCGCGACTGACCGCGGAAGGGGGGACATCCCTGTCCACCGCGCTTTTGTTCGCCGGGGCGCTCCTCGAAGAAAACAACGATGCCGAGCGCCGCGTTGTCGATATCTCCGCGGATGGCCGCAATAACAGCGGAGAAGAAATACAAAACGCCCGGGACGCGCTGGTCGCACGCGGCATCACCATCAACGGGCTTGCCATCCTTGATGAAATTGCAAACCTGCACAGGTATTTCAAAAAAAATGTCATCGGCGGGAAGGATTTCTTCGTCGTTGAGGCAAAGAACTACCGGCACTACGCCGAAGCCATCCTGCGCAAACTCGTTATGGAGATTTCGGGATTGCCGGTGTCTTAGGGAGTGTCCGGCTTTAACATTTTACGATCCGGGGCGGAGATTATGTGGTCACGCAAGGCGGAGGTGTTGCGCCGTGCTAATGGCATGAGTGCGTTTCTACAAGACAATTGCTAGTATAATCAAGAATCCCGTGCATAAAATATACAACCCAAAAATGCCACAAATGATCAGTAACCAACTCGACATCATTTTTATGGAATTATCGATTTTAATCTCCAGTCGGTCCAACCAGTCGTCGTTTTTTGTGAATTGCTCTTTTGTCTGTGTGAACTGATCAACAATGCCTTTTTGGCGCCTCTCGCAATGAACCTCATGGTCTTGGAGAACTTGCATAACCTCCTCGGGCGTAAGTTTTTCTGTTTCCTTTGACATTTTAAAACTCCGTAACAAACGAAT
>JAPOUU010000080.1 GCA_026708505.1 Hyphomicrobiales bacterium
TGAAGATGGTGAAGAGCAGGAACATGATCCCGATGAACTGGGGACCGGCTCCCATCCGCTCAAGGGTTGCCATGAGGAGAAAGAAGCAAAGGAATCCAACGGTGTAGATGCCGTAGATTTTACCTAGGTTGTCAATAAACCCCTTCCCGCTGGTTTTGAGTTCGTGATTTTGCATTTGAATACCCTCCTTCCCGGGTTACTGACTAGAACCGTACTGGTCGTCAATGTTGTTCTGCCCGATGTTGTGCAGCACAATCAGGGCAACGAAAATTGCGAGCGATCCTTGGACGAGGAAATAATATCCGAGTTGAAATCCGAGGAACGAGTAAGCGTTAAGGTCATCAGCGAACCATGGCACGATGCAAGAAAACACGAACCATACCAATAGGATGATGAAGGTTAGAAAACGTGTTTTTTGCCAGTGGATCTGGCGACGTTGTGTTTGTTCGGTTTGCATGAGTCTGATACCTCCCTCATAAGTTACTTGCCGTTGCGCCTCAGGCGCCGTTAAGATTCGGGGTAGATTCTACGAAACTTGTCGCCAAAGGCAAGCAATTTTTTTGGCTCGTTCGTGAGGGAGAATTTTGAGAGGTTAGCGTTTAATGGGGAATTTCGCGGGTTTTTTGGATATTTTAGGGCGCTTGGCGAGGGTTTTTTCCGAGCGTTTTGACAAGACGCCGATAGATTCGCGGGGCGTGCTGGTGAGGTTTGTGCGCACGAGGGCCGCCTATATTGCGCAGGAATCGCTGTACGGCTATCTGAAAACCCGCATGGGAACGAAGTTTCCGCAGTATTTTCAGGATGCCGAGTTTTCGCGCTCGATACGCTCGGCAAGCTTGAAATTATACGTTTCCTGTCTCTCCGACCTCACCGTTTTCGCGGTTGCGACGGTTTCGAGCGAGGCGGAAATCGGCAAGGACGAGAGCGTGGCCCTTGCCCGCGACTGCTTTCGCGCGGCCTTGAAAGAAGGTTTCGAGGCCGCCGACAACGAGCCCGTTCCCGCCGATGCTCTCCCCGGATTTGACGCCCGTCTCGAGCGGGTCTTATGGGCGAGTGCGGCGCAGGGCGAGAATGCTTTCATGGGCAGCGCCGAGGATGTCGTCGCTTATGCGCCCGTTATCGATGAGTTTAAGCGGCTGGACGGGGCAATTGTGAGCAATTCGATTCGTTTTCGCTGGCGGGATGTCCGCGAGCAGTTCCGCCGCCGGATGGATAGCGCCGCCCTTGTCGCCGAGCACCGAAAGATTTCCTTGCCGTAGGGTTTCCCTGTGCTATGGTTACGGTGTAAAGCGGGTAGCAAACATCCAACGAAACCGACCAACAGGATAGGAACAGATGGTCGAGAGACCCCTTTCTCCTCACTTGCAGATTTATCGTCCGATGCTGACGATGATGATGTCGATAATTCATCGACTCACCGGTGTCGCGCTTTACCTTGGAACGCTGCTGGCTGCGGGATGGCTGGTCGCAACCGCGGCGGGGGCGGACGCCTACGCCCTCTATCAATCCGTTGCCGGCAGCCTGTTCGGGCGGATTGTTTTGATTGGATTCACATGGGCGCTGCTGCATCACATGCTCGGAGGCATTCGTCATTTGATTTGGGATGCGGGCTACGGCTTCGAACTGCCCCGCGTCGAATGGCTCGCCCGTGCGACTCTCACTTGTTCGGTGCTGGGCACGGTTCTGATTTGGTCGCTGGCCTGCCTGTAGGAATGAAGATGGACAAAAGCACGGCGCATTTCCTCAAACAACGCTTGACGGCATTGGCAAACATTCCGTTGGCCTTGTTCTTTTTGTACGCGCTGATGACTCACGCCGATGCGGACTATGAAACCATGCGCGCCTTCTTGAGCAACCCGCTGGTTTCGGCCGCGCTGCTGGGATTCATTGTGAGCGCGCTGTGGCACATGTATCTGGGAATGCAGATTATCATTGAGGATTACATTCACGGCGAAGCGTTGAAGCTTTTTGTGCTTGCGCTGAATTTTCTCTTTTGTTTGAGTGTCGGGTTCGTGAGCCTGTTGTCGGCGCTGCGTATCTGGACGGGCTAGAAGGGGCGGCGAATGAACAAGGCTTATGAAATTCAAGATCATCACTTTGATGTCGTGGTGATAGGAGCGGGCGGCGCGGGTCTGCGCGCAACGCTGGGATGCGCGCAAAACGGTTTGCGCACGGCATGCATCACAAAGGTGTTTCCGACCCGCTCGCACACGGTTGCTGCGCAGGGAGGCATATCCGCGGCGCTGGGGAACATGGGGCCGGACGACTGGCGCTGGCACATGTATGACACGGTCAAGGGAGCCGACTGGCTCGGCGACCAGGACGCTATCGAATACCTCTGCCGCAAGGCTCCCGATGCAATATACGAGTTGGAACATTTTGGCGTTCCGTTTTCGCGCACTCCCGAGGGAAAGATCTACCAGCGCCCGTTCGGCGGGATGACGACGAATTTCGGCGAGGGCATCGCGCAAAGGACCTGTGCCGCCGCCGACCGCACCGGGCATGCCATTCTCCACACGCTTTACGGACAATCACTGCGCCATTCGGCGGAATTCTTCATTGAGTTTTTCGCGATTGACTTGCTGATGGACGACGACGGACGTTGCCGCGGCGTCCTCGCACTAAGTTTGGAGGACGGAACGCTGCACCGCTTTCATGCGCAATTGACGATACTTGCAACAGGCGGGTACGGACGTGCTTACTTCTCGTGCACATCGGCGCACACTTGCACGGGCGACGGCTCCGCAATGGCGTTGCGGGCGGGGTTCGCCTTGCAAGACATGGAATTCGTTCAATTCCACCCGACCGGGATATACGGGGTGGGTTGCCTGATAACGGAAGGCGCCCGCGGCGAGGGGGGATACCTCGTCAATTCCGAAGGCGAGCGCTTCATGGAACGCTATGCGCCGTCCGCCAAGGATCTAGCCTCCCGCGATGTCGTTTCGCGCGCTATGACGATAGAGATCCGCGAGGGTCGCGGCATCGGCGAGGACAAGGACCACGTACTGCTGCATCTCGACCACCTCGACCCGAAGATACTCGAGCAGAGATTGCCGGGCATCTCCGAGTCGGCCCGGATATTCGCGGGCGTGGATGTGACGAAGCAGCCGATACCCGTGTTGCCGACGGTTCACTACAACATGGGCGGCATTCCGACGAACTACCACGGCGAAGTCATTCACCCGACGAGCGGCGACTCCGATGCGATTGCACCGGGCCTGATGGCGATAGGCGAGGCGGCGTGCGTGTCGGTTCACGGTGCGAACAGGCTGGGTTCAAACTCCCTGATCGATCTGGTCGTGTTCGGGCGTGCCGCCGCAATCCGCGCGCGGGAGTTGGTGGAGCCGGACGCAAAACAGCCGCTTTTGCCGGCGCGCGCCTCCGAGCGTGCGCTTCATCGTCTCGATCGTTACCGGCACGCGAGCGGCTCGACTCCGACGGCAGCGTTGCGCTTGCGCATGCAGAAAATTATGCAGAGGGATTGCGCGGTGTTTCGCACCGGCGAGGTTTTGGAGGAAGGGCGTCGCGCCATCAAGGAAGTCTTCGATGGCATCAAGGATATCGGCATCACCGACCGCTCGATGATATGGAATTCGGATTTGGTCGAAACATTGGAGTTCGACAATCTTATTGTACAGGCGATAGCAACGGTGGAAAGCGCCGCTGCACGCCAGGAGTCGCGCGGCGGACACGCCCGCGAAGATTATCCCGAGCGCGACGATGCGAATTGGATGAAGCATTCGCTTGCGTGGGTGGACGAGAACGGGAATGCGCGTTTGGATTATCGTCCGGTTCACGCATTCACTCTAAGCGACGAAGTGGAGTATATTCCTCCCAAGGCTCGCGTTTACTAAGAAAGGAAGAGGCTGACATGGTTCAACTGACATTACCGCGCAACTCACGCCCGACGGAAGGGCGTGTCTGGGAGGCGCCCGCGGACGCAAAGGATGTTCGCGTGTTCCAAGTATATCGCTGGAGTCCGGATGATGAGGAGAATCCGCGCATTGATAGTTACCATGTCGACCTTGCCACCTGCGGGCCGATGGTTCTCGATGCCCTTATCAAGATTAAGAACGAGATGGATTCGACCTTGACTTTCCGCCGCTCTTGCCGCGAAGGGATTTGCGGATCGTGCTCAATGAACATTGACGGCACCAATACGCTCGCTTGCATCAAAAGCATTGAGGAGATCAAGGGGACCGTTAAGGTTTATCCGTTGCCGCACATGCCGATAGTGAAGGATTTGGTTCCGGACTTGACGCACTTCTACGAGCAATACAGCTCCATTGAGCCTTGGTTGCAGACGCATACGGCCGAGCCAAGCGACGAGTGGCGGCAGTCGCCGGAGGAACGCGAGAAGATCGACGGGCATTATGAATGCATTCTGTGCGCGTGCTGCTCGACTTCCTGTCCGAGTTATTGGTGGAACTCGGAACGCTATTTGGGGCCCGCCGCTTTGCTGCAAGCGCACCGCTGGCTTGAGGATTCCCGAGACGAATTGACCGATGAGCGGCTCGATCGTCTGGAGGATAGTTTCCGCCTCTATCGCTGCCATACGATAATGAATTGTGCGAAGGCTTGCCCGAAAGGACTTTCGCCGGCGAAAGCGATTGCGGGAATTAAGCGCAAACTGGTCGAGCGGGAGATTTAGGCGGGCTGTCCGACTATCCGCCGGTTTTGCCGATTGCGGCACCAATCCGTTTGATGTTTGCATTGCCGACGCCGTGCTTTTTGGCGAGTTGCGTCCATTTGCTCAAAGCCGTTCGTGTTTGTTCCATAATTTCGTCAATGGTGCTTTGGGGCAATTTTGCCTCCAAGCCGAGTTTGATCAGATCCGCTTTGCCCGGATTTCTGCCTTCGCCCATGACCATGGTGCTTTGCTCGCCGTTGGGACCGGATGAAAAGGTCAAATCATAGGCCGGTGAAAGATTCCATTCACCGGTCGCGTCCATCAAAAAGCTGAAATTCTTAGCGTGGTCGTCACGGTTATGCGCGAATACATTGAAGACGGCCAACCGGTACATTTTTTCAACCTCCTTGATATTCCTTGTTAACTTCATGGTGAGTGCCACTAAATCCTCGTAATCCAGCGACGGCATTCTGAAATCGGAGTGTAAAAGACCGCAGGCTGTGTGCATGTGCAGGCGCTTGCCGTTTTGCCGGTCAAAGCGCTTAACGGCAAAATATCCGCTTCCTTTTTGGGACGGGAATAAATGAACGTCCGGCATTATCAAACCGGCATCGTGCGCCATTAAGGCATAGACATACTCAATCGCTCCGGCATCCGCACCGTCGTCCGTATTGGCAAATTTCACCAGCCATGGCTCGTAGTCCGCCCGCAATCTGCTTGTGCCATGGATAACATCCCGCCTGTTTTTGTGCAGCCCAATTGCCGCCTTGGGACGCGCGCCGGACAACGATCCGTTTAAGGCGAGGAGTTCACCCACTGCATCATCTGTTTCTCCGGCCAAGGTATGCCGCACTTGTTCGGCGAGCGAAGCAATGTCAATGTCGTTATCGGAAGCATCGTTTGTATGGTCGGGCTCGTAAACCAAAGCGCCCGTGCCCGCGGAGCCGACATGCGAAAGTCGATCCAGCGGCGACAAATCTTTAGGGAAGATGCCGAGAGAATCCATTTGGCGGTCCAGCAATAAACGTCCCCATCCGTCAGGCATGCTGTCGTTAAAAACGCCCGGCAGACCTTCAAACAGCGACGGATCATAAGAGTGCAAACCCGGTTTTAGTGCGCACTCAATGGGTGAGATTTCCAAGTTATGGTCAATGAAGGAACTCTCATACTCGAAGTAGATTTTGCGGTCGCGCTTTGCTAGACGTCCCACGGGAAGCGTTTCGTCATTAAATCGCAGGCCGACCTTAATGTGTGAAACGGTTTCAAATTTCATTTGCGCCATCCGCGTTTACGCGGTTTTTGCGGGCGATCTTTCAGCACATCCTCAATCGAGTTGAAGTTTTCATTATCGGCCTTGAGAGTTCGGACGACATCCTCAAGGCACCCGAGCACTGTCAACAGTTTGAGAAACGACTCCAGTGAGATTAGCCCTTTTTGCTCAAATTTGCGCAATGTCGGCAGACGGACACCCGCCCTGTTTGCCAATCCCTCCTGGGTAAGACCTTGCTGGAGGCGTTTTGCCTTCACTTGCTCGCTCAAGAGCCTTTGTGCCTTTGAGGTTGTCAGAAGTGATATCATTGTATTCGTACGCTACGATTAAGAACATCTACTAGTATAACAGTATTAGAACCAAGATGCATTAATCTGGGATGGAGGCTCAATTTATTAAATTCGCGATAAAGGCGAATAGGCATTTTTGAAATGAAAGATAATCCAGTGAAGCGTGTGGAGGAAAAAGCATCCGGTTTTAGCTTTATTGAAAATAAAGCAGGGCAGAAGCATGGCGGGATCGATTGCCGCCTTGGCATTTTACTTTGAAAATTTTGCCGGTCTTTGCATGCAGTAGGGCTCAAATATTGTGACTTGCAAATTTGGAATAACGTGCAAAGCAACTTCAATGCGGGGACGAACTTCGTGCCAGTTGAGACCACCGTTGCCGCACCCGAGTGCAGGGATGGCGATTGAGTTAATCTTGTGAAGTCGGATAGTATCAATGAGCGTATCCAAGCCGGATTCAATGTCTTCCATGCGACTCTTGTTTCGCCAATGTTTTTTGGTTGGAAAGTTGACAATGTATTTCGGGTTTGTGAACATGCCTATCTCGAAGACAAACATCTTGCCTAGCCGTACTTCGCCGCGGCCACAGGCGACTTTGTATGCCTTGAAGTTTTCCGGAAATGCTTTTTTGATCCGGAGTGCAATGCCGCGACCCATAATGCCAACACAATTCACTGTGTTGACGATTGCTTCCGCGTCCGCTT
>JAPOUU010000114.1 GCA_026708505.1 Hyphomicrobiales bacterium
ACCTGCGGCCTCCTCGTCCCGAACGAGGCGCGCTACCAGGCTGCGCTACACTCCGCTGTCTGCCTCCGCTCGATAGTATAGAGCAAACCTTAAAATATGCTATGTTTCGAACATGAAACTTTCCTTTCTCGGACTTGGTGTAATGGGCTTCCCGATGGCGGGGCATTTGGCGCGCGGCGGCCATGAGGTGTGCGTGTATAACCGCACCGCGGCAAAAGCCGAGAAATGGGTTGAGACATACGGCGGCACAAGCGCGCCCACGCCGAAAGAAGCCGCAGCCAACTCCGAGATTGTGTTTGCCTGCGTTGGCGGAGACGATGATGTTCGAGAAATCGCCCTGGGAGAAAACGGCGCGTTGGACTCAATGAAGAAGGGCACAATCTTCGTTGACCACACCACCGCATCGGCACGGCTTGCCCGGGAACTTAACGAACAAGCAAGCAAGCGCGGTCTCGGATTTTTGGACGCACCCGTCTCCGGCGGACAGGCGGGAGCGGAAAACGGAACCCTTACCATTATGCTCGGCGGGGATGACAAAACTTTCACAAAGGTCGAACCGGTGTTGCAATGCTACGCGCAAGCCGCACGCTTGATAGGAGAAGCCGGATGCGGACAGTTGGCGAAAATGGTGAATCAAATTTGCATTGCCGGGTTGGTGCAGGGTCTCGCCGAGGGCATTCACTTCGGCAAGCATGCGGGGCTGGATGTCGATGCGGTGATGTCGGTAATCGATAAAGGCGCGGCATCCTCGTGGCAGATGTCCAACCGTTCATCAACGATGATGGAGGGCAAATTTGATTTCGGTTTTGCTATCGACTGGATGCGCAAGGATTTAGGGTTTTGCCTTGATGAGGCCAAACGCAACGGCGCGAGTCTGCCGGTAACCGCCTTAGTGGATCAGTTTTACGCCGAACTTCAATCAATGGGCGGCGGTCGTTGGGACACTTCCGCCCTGCTCGCACGCCTTGAGGCATCGGACAAGAAGTAACGGAAGCGAAGCTGTGTGTTTTGTCTAGAAGGTTCTGATGACTAACAATAAGCCTCAAAACGCTAAGGAATATTATGAGAGGGGCAACAACCGACGTGAAGGTGGTGATTTTGATGGCGCTATTGCGGACTACACCGAATCTCTTCGTTTAAGGCCGGACAGTGCTTATGCCCTGAACAACCGAGGTGCCACTTACAACGAAAAAGATGAATATGACAAAGCCATTGATGACCTTAACGAAGCCATTCGCCTAGACTCAAAATTTTTTACTGCTTGGGTTAATCGCGGCAATACCTGGATTGGAAAGGGCGAATATGACAAAGCCATTCATGACTTTAACGAAGCCATTCATCTAAAACCGGATTATGCTCTTGCTTGGGTCAATCGAGGTTTGGCTTGGACCAAAAAAGGCGAGCATGATAAGGCAATACATGACTTTAACGAAACCTTACGTTTAGACCCCAGAAACCCGGAAGCTTTGAGCCACCGAGGCGATGCTTGGGCCAAACAAGGAGAGTATAAAAAAGCCGTTGAAGACTTTAATGAAGCCATTCGTCTAAAACCGGATTATGCTCGTGCTTGGGTTAACCGAGGTGTTATTTGGGGCGAAAAAGGCGAATATGACAAAGCTTTATATAATTTTAATGAAGCCTTGCGATTAGACCCTAAAAACGCTGAAGCCCTGAATAATCGTGGCAACACTTGGATTAGAAGAGGGGAATATGACAAAGCTGTTGAAGATCTCACCGAAGCTATTCGTCTAAAACCGGATTATGCTTTTGCTTGGGTTAATCGAGGTATTGTTTGGTCCCAGAAGGGCGAATATGACAAAACCATCCATGACTTTAACGAGGCCATTCTCCTAAAACCGGATTATGCTTTTGTTTGGGCCAATCGAGGCGTTGCTTGGTCCCAGAAGGGTGAATATGACAAAGCCATCCATGACTTTGACGAAGCCATTCGCCTAAAACCGGATTATGTTTTTGCTTGGGTTAACCGAGGCGACACTTGGGACGATAAAGGCGAATATGACAAAGCCATTGACGACTTTAACGAGGCCATTCGCCTGAAACCGGATGATGCTTTCGTTTGGGTTAATCGAGGCGTTACTTGGTCTCAAAAAGGCGAGTATGACAAGGCCATCCACAACTTCGATGAAGCCATTCGCTTGAATCCAAACCTTCAAACCGCCGTTCATTGCCGAGCTGTTGCTGTAACGTTGAAATCCTCCGAAGCGGAACGCAAAGAATTTGCAGAAAAACTCCGTAAAGAATATGGCGAACAGACGGAAATGACCATTGAGCAGTCTACAAAAGACGCAACAGAACTTCGCAATGAAGCACAGCGCAATATGAAGCAATCCGAGAATCTACGAGACAAAGCAGAGAATCTTTTAAAGCTTACTATTCGATGTTGGGTCGGTGTGGTTTTTGTAATTTTCTTACTTGATCTCCGTGATAACGAGATGAATCCATATCTGTTTCTTTCTTGGCTACCGGCTTTTACAATGATATCAGTGCCCGTATTCACATTGGCGTGGTTTTACGGGCAAGAGAGCGACAAAACAAAAAATCAAGCTGACAAACTTCAGCACAGCGCATTGTTGAAAGAGGCTATACTCTATTATAGTGACGACAAACTTTTCCAGAAAGAAATAGTGAAACAATCTCTTTCGCAAAAAGGCCATTTGGAAGATGCGCTTCCGGCCACAGGTACAGGTAACTCTCTTGCAGCATTTTTATCGGGCGCTGCATCGAAAGGGGCAAAAATAGTAGACGACACCATTAACAAATCAGGTGGAAGCGGAGGCGACTAAATGAACACAGAATTATTCGCACGCGACATCGGGGTTGCAGAATTCGATAACATCGAAGAGATGCTCGAACGCCTCGATCCGTCCTATCCCGTTTTTTGTTTTTGGCCCGAAACTCTCGGTGCGCGGGCGCGACAGTTTGTCGAGGGCTTCCCGGGACGCGCCCTCTATGCCGTCAAATGCAACCCGCATCCAAGCGTCCTGGATTCGCTCTACCACGGCGGCGTACGCCACTTCGATACCGCGTCCTTGAGCGAAATAGCTGCCGTTGCCGAGCGCTTCGATGATGTCAACTGCTACTTCAACCATCCGGTAAAGGTGCGGGCGCACATCGAGAGCGCATGCAAAATCTACGGCGTTAATGACTTTGTCGTTGACCATCCAAATGAGTTGCGCAAAGTCCTCGATATCGTTCCCGCCGATGCCGTCATACAAGTACGCCTGCTTGCCGCATCTGAACACGCCGTCTATGAGTTCACCGAAAAATTCGGGGCAAAGGAGGAGACGGCAGTTGAGTTACTCCAAGCCATTGAGGCATCCGGACGCAAACTGGCCGTCTCTTTCCATGTCGGATCGCAATGTATCGATGTGGTCAGTTATGAAAAAGCATTGCAACTGGTCGCAAAAGTGTTGTCGAGTGCCGGCGTTAAGCCGGAATACATCAATGTCGGCGGGGGATTCCCGTCCTACTACCGCGAAGGTGTTCCGCCGTTGGATGCCTATTTCTCCACCATAACGACGACGGCGAAGTCTTTGGGTTTGGGGGATGTCGAGTTTTTGTGCGAGCCCGGGCGTGCACTAGTTGCCGATGGTTGCAGTTTGGTGGTGCAGGTGCAGCATCGCGCCGAGGACGCTCTCTACATCAACGATGGCGTCTACGGTTGCTTGCTTGAGTGCACATCGAGACAAACTGTTTCGCCGGCAAGGGGACTTGGACGCAAACGCACCCTGTCGAAAGAAATGCATGACTTCCGCTTGTTCGGGCCGACCTGCGACCCGTTGGATCAATTCCGTTATCGCTTCAAACTCCCCGCCGACATGGAAGAAGGCGATTGGATAGAGCTGGGTGTGTTAGGGGCGTATTCGGTCGCATTGGATACACGCTTTAACGGATTTGGTGTGGATGTAAGTGTCGCACTACGCGGACGTTCAACTTATGACCTTGATAGTAACGAGTATCCTGCCGGACGCACCGAGATTGCACCGCAACCCGGCGCCCCGAAGCAATTCCCGCCCCATCCGAGAATAATGGAATAGTCCGTTACAGGATTAAGTATTGCTTCTTTTCCGGAATATTTTACAATGTAGAGGCCTTTGCAGGCGCAAGCGGTCCGTGATGGCCGTATAACAACGAAAAAGACCTCCCAAACCGTAGAGGAGTGTATCGAGACATGAAAGAAGAAATCAAAGCTGGAATTCAGCAACTCCGTGATGGCGAAAAGGAGAATATGCAACGGGCTGCGAAAGCGTGCCGCTGGACTGTAGTTCTTGTGGTGGTCTTCGCCTTGGTATTGCTTTTCGTTTTTCGGCAAATTTACCTTTTTGAAATCCGGGACGGTGTGTTCAATCCGGTCACGTTTATTGCGTGGATACCGTTTGTCCTGGTGGGGTCCTTACCCTTCGTTCTCTTGTGGTGGATGTTGCAACGATTGAGTTACGAATCGAAGACTCTAGCCTACGGCTTTCAACGCAAAGCGATTGTCGAGGAGCGACTCTTTCATTATTTCGGTGATGACCCGGAGCGCCTTAAGCAGATGCAAAAAATCTACCTTGTCCATTGGATGGAAAAGAGTCCTCTCGAAGTGATGCTTGCCATCGGCGGCAAGAGCAAAGGCATGGGCGGAGGCAATAAGCCAAGCAAAGACAGCGGCTAGTCCCCTTCGCCTACGGCTTCCCGATAATTCCGCACATGCGCGGGAACCTCAACGCCGGGCAAGTTGCGCGGATCCGAAACGGGCTCGCCGATGGCGCGCTCTAACGGCAGTACGCCCGCCCATATCGACAACTCATAATCTTCCTCGTCATCAACGGGCTGGCCAGTTCGAACTTTTGCGGCGCCCTCATCAATGGGCATTCCTAACACGCTCGTGGCTTTGAGTTCTTTTTGAGTGATCGGGCGTAGTGTATCCCAGCGGCCGGGACACACCCCCTCAAGAAAATAACGCAGCCGTTCTTCCTTCTCCTCAGAGCTCTTGATAGGCGTTGCCTCGCCGTAAAGAATAACAGAACGATAGTTGACCGAATGGTGAAATGCCGAGCGGGCAAGCACAAGCCCGTCCAAGCAGCTCACACACAGCGAGACCTGCGTATTTGCGGCGCGTTTGAGGAATCGGCTGGCAGATGAACCATGCCAGTAAATGTGGTTACCCTCACGCCAATGGAAAGTCGGGGTGATATGGGGGGCGCCGTCAATGAGGTAGGCAACATGGCACATCGGCGTTGCATCGAGAATGGCATTGACGGCATCGCGGTCATAATTGGCGCGTTGATGTACCCGCTTGATGCGGCTTTTATCGGTTTCCTTGAGTTTATCCTTCATGGGGCGTCCTTTCTTGACTTGGCTCCAATGCAGGGCTAGCCTTCTGCGGTGCGGGAGCGTGGCACTTAAGGTTCAGGATAGCGATGGATATCTTTATCGGCAAGCAGGTTTTAACGTGGCAAATGTAGCGGTCGTCGGAACCCAATGGGGCGATGAGGGCAAAGGCAAGATTGTTGACTGGCTGAGTGCTCGCGCAGATGTTGTTGCGCGATTTCAGGGAGGGCACAACGCCGGGCATACGCTGGTTGTGGAAGGCGAGGTTTATCAACTGTCATTGCTGCCTTCGAGCATTGTGCGTCCGGGAAAGTTGGGGATATTAGGCAATGGCGTTGTAATCGACCCGTGGAAACTGCTTGAGGAGATTGATGCGCTTGGTGAGCGCGGCATCAAAGTAACACCGGAGAGTTTTCGGATTGCCGAGAACGCCTGCTTGATATTGCCGCTGCACCGCGAGTTGGATGAGTGGCGCGAATCGGATGCACACTCGATTGGCACAACGAAGCGTGGAATCGGTCCGGCGTATGAGGACAAGGTCGGACGCCGGGCGGTGCGCCTTGCCGACCTGGCAGACGCTTCAACCCTGCAAAAACGTTTGGAGAAATTACTGCGCCACCATGATGCGCTGCGCCAGGGTTTGGGCCACCCTCCCGTCAATGCGGCAGAGTTGCGAACGCTCTTGGAGGAAATAACTCCGCGCCTGTTGCCGTTTCTCGCACCGACATGGTTGTTGTTGGAACAAGCGAGACGCGAAGGTAAAAAGATATTGTTCGAAGGAGCACAAGGGTGCCTGCTGGATTTGGATCACGGCACTTACCCGTTTGTGACTTCCTCCTCAACGGTTGCGGCACAAGCGGCGAGTGGCACTGGGATGGGTGCAAAGGGCATCGATAAGGTTCTAGGGATTTGCAAAGCTTATTGCACGCGTGTCGGCGAGGGTCCTTTTCCGAGCGAGCAGGATAACGAGGTTGGAAAGTTTTTGGGCGAGCGCGGCCGCGAATTCGGCACGGTGACGGGAAGGGCGCGGCGATGCGGGTGGTTTGACGCCGTGCTGGCAAGACATTCAATTTTGGTCGGCGGCATTGATGGAATCGCACTTACGAAACTGGACGTGCTTGATGGGATGGAAGAAATCAAAGTATGCATCGGCTACCGCCTGGACGGGGAGCACATTGACAGGTTGCCGACAGCATCCGACCAGCAATATCGCGTTGAGCCTGTCTACGAAACGCTGGAAGGATGGCGCGAGACGACATTGGGCGCGAGGAGTTGGGGGCAATTGCCGGCACAGGCCGTAAAATACATCCGCCACATTGAGGAGTTGATTGGCGCACCGGTAACTTTGCTCTCGACATCTCCCGAACGCAATGATGTCGTCCTGGTCTCGGATCCGTTCGAGGACTGAGTCGAAACGGCATGGAGATGGTACAGCCGCGTGGATTTGAACCACGGACCTCTTGATCCACAATCAAGCGC
>JAPOUU010000070.1:0-18877 GCA_026708505.1 Hyphomicrobiales bacterium
AGTCAACTTACGATACACGGTAACAGGATCATTGGCTTTATACAGCGTTTGGATTGCCGAATTGTATAGGGATGCAGGAGGAGCAATCCCGGTCATAGGTAATGCCGGCAGAGTTACTTTTAGGACACAACCATGAGCAAAATTATGAAAAATGCAGTATGGCGCAGCATAACCGGTTTGGCGGTGAGGGGTTTTAGAACCTCCATATAATCTATCCCCTCACCGTCTTTTCTCCGATAATTCCTGTCATTTAATCCATCGTTGGCGTCAGGCATCTGTTCTGATGCGGACTTAAGGGGCCATAGCGGTTTCTTCTTTGGGAAGCCTTTCTTTCTGCACGGACAAATCAAGCCAATCAACCAGGCTTTTGAGTCGTATCGTATAAAATTTTATTTTTGCGGAAGCTTGGCATCCGGAGGGCGAATGTAAATTGGAATCACCGGAGCGTCGGCAGGCTCCCGCCGGGCGGCGAGAGTCGCGAGCAGAAGGGCGTCGGGCGCGGGGAATTCCTCAAGCGTTCGAAATCCTTCGAGCAGGCGGGCGCCGTTGCCGGCCAGCAGGGGAGTCTCGAAGTTTCGGCAATAGGCAAGAGCCTCGTCGTGCGGAAGGTTTTGCGGCGGCGCAAGGGCTTTGACGGTTTCTCCTTGTGAAAAGGCCTGGAGAAACAAATGCGCGCCGGCGTCCAGCACGATGAGCAAAACGCCTTCTTCCTCCGAGTGCCGGCTCGCGCTGATTGCAAGCAGCTCCGTTTGGCTGATGCCGACGAGGGGGGTGTTGGTTGCCTGCGACAACCCTCTTGCGGTTGCAATTCCCGCCCGAATGCCGCTGAAGGATCCGGGCCCCGTGTTCACCGCTATGCGTTCAATGTCCTCGAAAGTGACGTTCTCGTCTGCCAAAAGTTTTTCAATGCCGGGTGCAAGGCTTTCCACATGCCCGTTGCCGGTAATGTCAAAGTGGCGCTGTTGATGTTTTCCGCTTGAATGCAGCACGACAAGGGAGAAATGCCTGCGGGGCGCGGTATCAAGCGCCAATATCGCGCCTTGTGACATTTTGTGAATCTTTCGGGCTAAAGGATTTTACACGCGGCATCGAAGGGCAGGCGAGGGGAGCGTGGATGAACGCCGGCCTCGTCGCCATAGCCCAGATTGCAGAGGAAATTTACATGGCAGTCGCCGTCGGGAAACCAATGGGCGTCCACGGCTTTGGAGTCGAAGCCCGACATCGGACCGCAATCGAGTCCCAGCGCCCGCGCCGCAAGAATGAAATAACCTCCCTGGAGGGAGGAATTCCGCATCGCGGTCTCCTCGGCGAAAGCCCGCTTGGCCTCTCCGAGGAACATGTTCTTGAAACCCGGTGCGTGCGGGAACAATTCATCGAGCCGCTCGTAAAACTTGTGTTCGTAGGCGAGAATCGCGACAACCGGCGCGGCCATGGATTTGGCGCGGTTGCCCTCCATCAGCATCGGCTCCAGCGTCCGCTTTGAGGCCTCCGATTTCAAAAACAATATCCGCAAGGGCGAGCAATTCGCGCTCGTCGGCGCCCACTTCATCTGCTCGTAGAGTTCGTGCAGGATGCCGTCGTCAACGGGCTCGTCGCGCCACGCATTATGGGTGCGCGCGCCCCCGAACAGGCGATCGAGAGCGTCTGTGCCTATTTTCCTGCCCGCCTTGTCCATGGGCTCCATCATAGCATATCCCCAGTTGTTATCAATAAAAGTTTGGTTTTTTCCGCCGGTTGGGAGTATAATGGGCACCATGCGTATTGTTCCCCAAGTAGAAGACACGCCGGTAGATTTCATCATGCCAAAGAGTCCCTCGAGCGAGGGTATCCCGGTGATTACGGATAACACACAACTTAAGAATTTATGCTGGCGGCTTCGGGACGAAGAGTTCATCGCGATCGATACCGAATTCATGCGCGACCACTCCTACTATCCGCGCCTCTGCCTCATACAACTCGCCGGACAAGAAGAGGCCGCCGTTGTCGACCCGCTCGCCAACAACGGCGCTCTCGACCTCGAGCCTCTTTATGAATTATTGCGCATGCCCCATATCGTGAAAGTTTTCCATGCCGCGCGCCAGGACATCGAAATTTTCTTCCACGATGCGGATTTTATTCCCGCGCCCATCTTCGATACACAGGTTGCCGCTATGGTCTGCGGCTTCGGCGAGGCGGTCAGCTATGCAACGCTCGTGCGAAAGTTTCTCGGGGAAAACTTGGACAAGTCTTCGCGCTTGACGGATTGGTCGCGTCGACCGCTTTCTCCCAAGCAGCTTGCTTACGCCCTCGATGATGTTGTCCATTTGCGCCACATTTACGAGGCTCTCGCCAAGGAACTTGAGGAATCCGGGCGCACTTCCTGGGTCGAAGAAGAGATGGCGCGACTCTCCGCCCCGCAAACATACCGCCTTGATCCCGGGGATGCATGGAAGCGGCTGCGCCGGCGGCCCCGCTCCCGCCGGGCTTTCGGCATCCTCATCGAGGTTGCCGCCTGGCGCGAGAGTCTCGCCCAGCAGCGAAACGTCCCGCGCACTCGAATTCTCAAAGACGACGGCCTTTACGAAGTCATTGCGGCCGCTCCGAAAAACCGCAACCAGATCGAGCGTCTGCGCGCCGTTCCGCAGGGATTCGCCAATTCCAAATATGCGCAATCCCTTCTCAACGCCGTAGCCACCGGGGAGGCCCGCGCCAAAGAGCCGGATTTTACGCTTCCCAAAAATCTCTCGAGCGCCGTGCCCGCCGCGCTCGTGCAGGCAAGCGCCGAGCTTCTCGAGATGCTCAAACTCCTCCTTAAGCTTCAGTGCGCACGGCACAAGGTCGCCGCCAAACTTATCGCCGATTCAAATACGCTCGAGGCTTTTGCCATTGCTAAAACCGACGAAGAGCACGAACACCCAATCCTCTCCGGCTGGAGGAAGGACGTCTTCGGCGCTCTCGCCCTTGAGGCCAAAAAAGGGAATATCGCCATCGGGATAGAGGGCGATCAAATGCGCATTTTTGACTCCAAAAACGCCCCGCGCGTCACCCACAAGGGCGTCCTCGACACCTAGAAATCCCGTAGAAATCCCGCGCTTGCCTCCGCCGGGCGGATGCGCTATACTCGCATTCGTAACGAGGGGTAGCCCTAAAATTCCATCCTGCGAAGTCTGTTTTGCGGCTTCGCAATCAAGACGGGAGCCTTAACAAGCGTGTCCGAAGGGATTAACAAGCAGGTCTTGATACTTGGCGCGGGGCCCGCCGGATACGCTGCGGCCATCTATGCCGCACGGGCGATGCTGGACGTGTCCATGCTCGCCGGTCCCCAGCCAGGCGGACAACTCACCATCACAACGGACGTTGAAAACTATCCCGGATTCGCCGAGCCGATCCAGGGGCCGTGGTTGATGGAACAGATGCGTTCGCAGGTCGAGCATCTCGGCGTCGACATAAGCGAGGATATCGCCCTTGAAGCCGACCTCTCGACCAGGCCTTTCCGAATCACCGGCGATTCGGGAGCGCAATACGCCGCCCAAACTCTCGTCATTGCAACGGGCGCGGAGGCCCGGTGGCTGGGAGTTCCCGGAGAAGAGCGCTATCGGGGCTACGGGGTTTCCGCTTGCGCAACCTGCGACGGGTTCTTCTTTCGCGATAAAGAAGTCATCGTCGTCGGCGGGGGCAACACGGCCGTCGAAGAGGCGTTGTTTCTCACCCGTTTCGCCAAGCGGGTTCGTCTGCTGCATCGACGCGACACGCTCCGCGCCGAGCAAATTCTGCAAAACCGCCTGCTCGAAAATCCGAAAATCGAAGTCATTTGGAATGTCGTGGTCGAGGAAATCCTCGGCAACGACTCCAATCCGCCGCAGGCGTCCGGCGTAAACATTCGAAACACGCAATCCGGCGAGACCGGCGCGCTCGAAGCCGACGGCATTTTCATCGCAATCGGGCATCTGCCCGCAACCGGCATCTTTCACGGGCAGCTCGACATGTCCAACAGCGGGCACATTCGCGTCCACCCGCCCGGGTCGACAACCTCGGTCGAGGGAGTCTTCGCCGCCGGAGACGTTGCCGACGATACCTATCGCCAGGCCATCACCGCCGCGGGCATGGGCTGTATCGCGGCCCTTGATGCCGAGAGATTCCTCGCATCGGAGAAACCGGCATGAGCGCTCTCGATTGGGACAAGCTTCGAATCTTCCACGAAGTCGCCCGCATCCGGAACTTCTCGAAAGCCGCGGAAGTCATGGGACTCTCGCAATCCGCGATCAGCCGGCAGGTTCGGGCGCTGGAAGAGTCGCTCAACGCCCCCCTGTTTCACCGGCACGCCCGGGGACTCATCCTCACCGAGCAAGGCGAACTGCTCTATCAGACCACCACGAAGGTTGCGCATGAATTGCGCGAGGCCGAAGGGCAAATCTCGTCCAGCAAGGAAAAACCGATCGGCTCGTTGCGCGTGACCACGACGGTGGGTTTTGGGAGCCACTGGCTCGTTCCGCGCTTGAAAGAATTCACGGACCTCTACCCCGAAATCGAATTGCAAATCCTTCTGACCGACCACGAACTTGATCTCGGCATGCGCGACGCCGATGTCGCCGTGCGTTTTCGCGCGCCCCATCAGGTTGATTTGGTGAGACGCTCCCTCTTCATCGTCCATTACCACATCGCCGCTTCCGAAGGTTATCTTGAAAAACGCGGGACTCCCAAACGGATCGAAGACCTCGACGATCATGACATCGTCGTTTACGGGGAAAACGCGCCCATCGGAATCAGGGATGTTAACTGGTTGCTGGCGGCGGGAAGCTCCTCGCACAATGCACGCAAGCCGATTTTGCGGGTCGATAATCTCATGGGCGTGCTGCTCTCGCTTCAGGCGGGGATGGGAATCGGGATGCTGCCGAACTATATGGCTCCTGCCGAACGGGGACTCGTTCGAATTCTTGAGGACGTCGAGCCGCCGTCGTTCCGCTCCTATCTCGTCTATCCCGAAGAGTTGCGCCACTCAAAGCGGATTCGGGTGTTTTGCGATTTCCTCCTGGAACAGATGGAAAGTTGGCAGTATTAACGACGATTATATCGTTGGCTAGACAGATTTGACAAAATAACGAGAAAATCACCAAGCCGAAGTCATTAGACTTATTAATGAAGTTGTTGTAACTCAAAAAAGGCTTTCGAGTTAAGTCATAAAATGGGAGTTAGGATGTAAGTGAGCAAACCCAGTCCCAGAGCCAGTTTATTCTTGGTGATTCGAAATTCTGCAATACCAACGAATCGGTGATATGTTATTGTCATGGAGCAAATGAACGGGAACAAACGAAGATAAACAAAACGGCAGGAGTTAAGAACAATGATAGAAACAGGATATACATTGTTGAAAATTGGTGGATGCGTTTTGGGTTATGAAATGTCTAAGTGGGGAGTTTTGTCTCTTATTGAAGCCATTGTTTGATAGAATCATATGTAAGCACAAAACCTGCTATCTTACTTTGTCAAAATAATTATTCCTCTTTGTCTAGCCAACGATATAATCAGCCGTATTAACCGCTTCCGGCCGCTTGCGGGGTGATTTAGGGGGCGATTCGTTTTTACCGGGACGTGCCAACGGGGCACGTGCAACGGGGCGCCGCCCGGCCGGTGATTCGGATCAAGCCCCTCGGAATTCGGCGAATCATGCCGCCTTTCGGTCAAAATCCGGCCTGATTCGAAAAACTTGCGGTTTTCCGCGGTTTTTATGACCCCTCTGAAACCGCCCGAATATCGCCGAAAATCTCCAAGAATCTTGCAAGTTCCCGGATTTTCCGGAAAAAAGCTTGAGTTTCCGGCCAAACCGGAACCTGATGGCGATGTGTCTGCGAACCAACCCAAAGGGCGCCCCGGCATTTCGAAGGACTTGCCGGGGCGTTTTTTTGCGTCCAAAGGACGGAGGCGGAGATTCTTCTTTTGCTTCCCTGCTAAACGAAAAAATCATTATGCGTCCGCTTTTCTTTTTCTCGTTTGCGATAGCGTCCATCGCGGAAACAAAAAACAAACCGGCTCACCTTGCGCTTCGGTCGATCCGAACGGCTGAAGATTGTTGTGCCGACGGGGCCCGGGGCTTCTTGTTTGCTTGAACACAAAAGCGTTCGATTTAATGCGCCCCGGTTTCGGACGAGCGGTTGCACGAGGATGTTGCCGGGCAACTCGTTGCCGTGGTTTTCCGGCGCAAGGCGGCGGGGAGTCTTGAATGCGGCAAGAATTTTAAAAAAACTCTTCCCAAAAACGAAAGTTTGTGTTATTAATATCCGAACCGGCACCTTTACACCGCCTAAGAGAAAAGTTCCGGTATCGTTTTCCGTCCAAAATCAAGTCGCAACGTTGATTCGTTCAAGCCGATCATCGATTGGTTCGCACCGACTTGTCCGTCTTCCAGCATTCGTCCGACCGTAGATATCCCCTACTGATTTTGCCGAGGGAATTCCGCCCCCTTGGCTCCAACGGCTCAAGGAGAAGCAATGCAACAGCAACAGAAACACTCCCCCCGTAAAAGTTTTTTGCGCAATAACGGCCAACGAATCCCCCGCCTCCTCTTCGCCCTGGTTTGGGCGCAGCTGATGCTGTTGATTTCCGTTCCTCTCGCGCTTGCACAAACGCACGCATACAAGGCCGGCGACCAATCGGAAACCAACGGCGACCGCGCAACTGCCGTGGGGTACAAGGCGCGAGCCGGGACCAGCGGAACCGCATTCGGATTCGAAAGCAACGCGACAGGTTCTTCCAGCATTTCCATCGGAGCGCAAAGCACTGCTGCCGGATCATCCATCGTTGTGGGCACTGCCGCAACCTCTTTCGCACAAGACACCGTCGTCATTGGAAACGGGGCGCAAGCCGGAAGCACATCCGGCACCCACCAACACATTACGGCCATCGGTTCAGGAGCACAGGCCAGCGGGCTCAGATCAACCGCCATCGGGCAGGATTCCCGTGCCACCGCCGATGAGGCTACCGCCGTCGGTCAATCCGCAAAGGCTCTTCACACCAACTCTGCGGCTTTCGGCCAGGGCGCTACAACCACCAGAGCCAATCAGCAGGTTTTTGGAGACGAGACCAACACGTACACGCTCTCCGGACTCGCGTCACAAGCATCCGCAGCCGCGCAAACCTCCGTTGGAGTCTCGGTTGTGCTCACCGATAGCACGGGAAACCTTGCCGCCGACGATGGAACCTTTCTTACACAAGCGATTCAACAAGAAATGGCGTCTTCCGTCACGGATATCCAAACCAACACCGGCAACATTCAGACCAACACCGACGGCATCCAGACCAACGCCAACGGCGTCCAGACCAACGCCAACGGCGTCCAGGCCAACGCCGGCAACATTCAGACCAACACCGTCAGCATCCAGGCCAACACGGCGGGTGTCAGTGCAAACGCCGGCAACATTCAGGACAACGCCGAGGATGTCCGTTCAAACGCCGGCAGCATCCAGACCAACACCGCGAGCATCAACTCAAACGTCGGCAGCATTCAGGCTAACACCGCGAGCATTGGCACAAACACCAACAGCATTCAGGCCAACGCCGTGGCTATTCAGGCTCTCTCGAGAAGTGCCGGAACCGACTTCCTCAACACTTTCACGGGTACCACCGTCATAGATGAGCATGCGAGCCTCATCCAGCAAAACGTTGAAAGCCTCCAGTCCAACACGCAAGTCATCGGGGCCAACACGCAGGCCATCGGGGTCAATGCGCAAGCTATTGAAACCAATGCACAGGCCCTTGAGACCAATGCGCAATCTATCAGGAACAATGCCGCAGATATTCAGCGAAACGCCGAAGGCGTCGCTCTCGCACTGGCAATGTCCGCGCCAAGCCTTCGAGCCGATCAAACGTTTTCCTTCTCCGCGGGATACGGGAATTTCGACTCCGGAAGCGCGTTCGCAATATCGAGCTCAATGCGGCTTAGTGAAAAAATTTCGATCTCGCTGGGCGGAGGCATCGGGCTGGATAGCTCGGTGGGAGGCGCGAAGGCCGTCTTCACTTTCGCGAAGTGAGGACGGGCGCTTTGAACAGGCAATGAATGAAGACCGGGGAGAGAGCAACAACCTGACGGCTTTTGTGCCTCTCCCCGGCAATCCCCCCGGCAATCCTCTTTGAACCGGTTTTCAACGCTCCGCGACCGACTCCCGCATAAAACGCATATCTCCCATGTCAAATTAGCAATTCTAATTTTCTGAGAATCGCTTATATTCCAATTGTTCATTTGGAACTCCTTTGCTGTCAGGCTCGCTATGTCCCCCTCGGTGAGCCTGACAGCGTTCTTTTAAGCGCCTCCCAACCGTCCTTTTCCGAATCACGCCGAATCGCACCGAATCACATCGCGCCCGAATCGGCCCCGCGAATCACCGGCGAATCACCTCCGTCTAAACCACACATGAAATCAGTGATTTCCTGCCCGTAAAAATCCTCAAAATTCGCGGTTTTTAGATACGCTTGGATTGCATATCTCCCATGCCAAATCAACAGGGCTTTCCCCCCGAGAATCAGGTATAGTCATAATTGTTCATTTGGACCTCCTTTGCTGTCAGGCTCGCTATGTCCCCCTCGGTGAGCCTGACAGCGTTTTTCCATCCCCCTCACCCCGCAAATCCTTCCCATATCCGCCAAGAAGCGATAGTATCGCGCATATGAAAGCCAAATTTCTTGTTATCGCCGATGAGACCCCCGAATCACGGATTGCCATGCGATTCGCCTGCCGCGAAGCCATGAAAACCCAGTCCAACCTCGCTCTCATGGTCGTTATTGAGCCCGAGGGATTCCAGCACTGGCTCGGCGTCGAATCGATCATGAAAGAGGAGGCCCAGGCCGCCGCCTCGGACATGCTCAAAACCCTCGCCGCCGAAGCCCGGGACATCTCGGGCATCCAGCCCGAACTCGTCATTCGCGAAGGAAGCAAAAAAGAGCAGCTCCTCGTCTACCTGTCCGAAACACAGGATTTTGTGATCCTGGTGCTGGGCGCGGCCATGGGCGCGGAAGGGCCCGGGCCCCTCGTCTCCGGACTCTTCGCCGATAAAAACGAAAGGCTGTCCGTGCCCGTTACAATCGTGCCCGGAAGCCTCACGGACGAGCAAATCGAAGTCTTTTCGTAAACGGAGACGCCCATGTTCATTCAAACCGAAGACACCCCGAACCCCGCAACGCTGAAATTCCTTCCCGGCTGCGAGGTGCTTGCCGGCGAAGGCGCGAACTTTGCCGATGCCGCATCCGCAAACGACTCGCCCCTTGCAACGAGACTGTTTGCCGTCGAGGGAGTCGATAACGTCTTTCTCGGCAGCGACTTCATCTCCGTGACATCCTCCACCGAATGGAAGTTCGTCAAGCCGCTCATCCTCGGCGCCATCATGGAGCATTTTCGATCCGGAGATCCCGCGTTGCTCGAGCAGGCATCCGCGAAGCGCGGCCATGACGCGCATGAAGGCGGCGAGTCCAACGGCAGCGACGGCGAAACCATCACCGCAATCAAACAGCTTCTCGATGAGCGCGTCCGCCCCGTCGTCGCACGGGACGGCGGAGATATTGTTTTCTCACGCTTCGAGCAGGGTGTCGTTTATCTCCACATGCGCGGCGCCTGTGCGGGCTGCCCGTCGGCAACCATGACGCTTCAGCAGGGAATCGAAAATCTTCTGCGGCATTACATCCCGGAAGTTACCGAGGTTCGCCCCGCCTGATCCAGTCGCGCCTCGATATAACGAACCGCCGGCCCCCAGCCCTTCACTTGGTGGGCGTTCTCGGCGCGCTCTACCAGACGTACCAAACGCCTGTCCGCCGCAAACTGAACGCAATGCAATCCCTCAATCCGTGCCGCCGAAACCAAATGCGTGTGCATGTCCTCAATGAAAAACGACGGTGCCCTATGTTCGTGCAGCAATCTTGTCAGCGCTATTCCTTTCGGTCCGCTATTGATAATGAGAGGGTAGTTCATCCCGTGGGCGCGCAAGGCTCGTTGGCGCCTGCTGCCGTATGCCGCGGGCAGGTTTGTGATGATCACAACGCGCGCCCGCTTCGACAATCCCGCCAACGCAGCCGCGGCGCCGGGTATCGGAGGCTGCGATTCAACGTCGCGATCATAAAATTTGTGGAGCAATGTGCTGACTTCTTTATCCCCAATCGGCGTCTCGCTTCCCGTCGCATACACATTTCCAAACAGCGAGGCGTTCGAGTGCATCTCCAGCCGGTAGCCGACATCGGCGAAGAATCGCTCAAGGGGAATCAAAAACTGGAACAAAACCTCGTCCACGTCGCAAATCACCACAGGTTTGTCACGCTCCAGTCCGACAGCGCAAATCTGCGCTTCGATTTCCGCATTCAGGGCTTTATTCGGGGCTTCGTTCGACATTCCGACATCTTGCCCCCTTCCTCCCGAACACGCAAGCAACCGCCCCTTGTCACACCCTGCACGCTGGCATAACTTCTACACTATGGACCGTCTCGACCGCCTCGAAAGCCAAAGCATCTACATCCTGCGCGAAGCCGTTGCAACCATGGACAATATCGCCATGCTCTGGTCGCTCGGCAAAGACTCAAACACCATGATCCGGCTCGCCCAAAAGGCTTTTTTCGGGCGGATGCCTTTTCCGTTGCTTCATGTCGATACCGGAAAAAAGTTTCCCGAGATGTATGCCTTTCGCGATGAATATGCAAAAAAATGGAACATCGATCTCTTGTTGCAAGAATGCCCGGATATTTCCGAAACCGACGAAGACCTGCCTCCGGCCGCACGCTCCGCCGCCCGCAAATCTCTCGGACTCAAAGCCGCAATCGAGACACATGGATTTCGGGGACTCATTGCCGGCATCCGCCGCGACGAAGAGGCGACGCGCGCAAAGGAGCGGGTCTTTTCTCCGCGCGGAAGTTCCGGCGAATGGCAGCCGCGCGAACAGCCGCCGGAATTTTGGAATCAATATGCGACCGATCCGCCTCCCGGCGCGCACATACGCATCCATCCGCTTCTGCACTGGACCGAACGGGACATTTGGGCCTACATCCAGCGCGAGAACATTCCCGTTGTCGATCTTTACTTCGCGCGCGACGGCAAACGATACCGCTCCCTGGGCGACACGGACATCACGCGTCCCATCGACAGCACCGCCGCCACCATCGAAGAAATTCTCGATGAGTTGGCGCAAACCCGCCAAGCCGAGCGGGCCGGACGGCTTATGGACCATGAATCCGAAGACGCTTTCGAACGTCTGCGCGTGGACGGATATATGTGACGCGCATGTCGTCTTCACAAAACCTTCCGCCGTTGCACTTCGTCCTTATCGGGCACGTTGACCACGGCAAATCTTCGATCATCGGGCGGCTTCTTCATGATGCCGACGCGCTCCCCCACGGCAAAAAAGACGCAATGGAGGAAATGTGCAAACGCAGGGGCGTTGCCTTCCAGTGGGCGTTCCTCATGGATGCGCTTCAGGCCGAACGCGACCAAGGTGTTACCATCGATAGCGCGTGGATACGCTTCAACAGCCATGGGCGTGAATACATTCTCATTGATGCGCCGGGGCACGAACGCTTCGTGCGCAACATGATCACCGGCGCCGAACGCGCCGATGCCGCGCTCCTCGTCATAGACGCGCAGGAAGGACTCCAGGAGCAGTCCTTCCGGCACGGGTCTCTCCTCCATCTCATGGGGGTGCGGCAGCTCGGCGTGGTCGTCAATAAAATGGATTTGGTTGATTATGATGCTGCGCGTTTCAACGCTCTCGAGAAAGAAATCCGTGAATATTTCGCGCGGCTCGACATTGAGCCCGTTGCCGTCATTCCCGCATCCGCCGTCGAAGGCGACAACATCGTTCAACGCAGTTCCAGCATGTCCTGGTATAAAGGCGCAAGTGTTCTTGAAGCGTTGCAAAACTTCCAGGCACGGGGCGAATCCGTTGATCTGCCGTTGCGGCTTCCCGTTCAAGACGTCTACCGAAACGATACGCAGCGCATTCTCGTCGGACGCATCGAAAGCGGGCAAATGCGTGTCGGCGATGAATTATTGTTCTCGCCGTCCAACCAGACCGCCACCCTTGCTTCCATTGAGAGCTACCCCGATGAAAACCCCGCGCAAGCGCAAGCCGGTCAATGCGTCGGCATCACCCTCAAGGAAAAAATCTTCATTGAGCGCGGCGAACTGATTAGCCATCCGCAAAACCCGCCGGTGGAATCCGATGTCTTTCGCGCGAGAATCTTCTGGCTCGCGCAAACACCCTTGTGCACAGGTGATGTTTGTGAACTGCGGCTTGCAAACACGCGCATCATGGCGGATATCGAAAATATTGAGTGGGTCGTTGATCCCGCGTCTCTCCGGCGCAATCAGGCCGATGCCGTTCAAGTCAACGAGATAGGCGAAATCATTATTCGCGCTCGCACAATCCTGGCTTTTGATCCTTTCGATGAAAACACGAATACCGGGCGATTCGTCCTTGCGCGAGACAAGCAAATACAAGGCGGCGGCACCATCTCCATGGAAGGATACACCGACAGACGCCTCGCGCGCCGCGCCACAAACATCACGCGCGTGCCGCATCATGTTACTATCGATGAGCGCGCGCAACGCATTGGTCACAAAAACGGCGTCTTGTGGTTTACCGGACTCTCCGGTGCGGGCAAGTCCACGCTTGCGCTCACGCTTGAGAGACGTTTGTACGAACGGGGATTCCATGTTTTCGTTCTCGACGGGGATAATTTGCGCTACGGACTCAATGCCGATCTCGGCTTCTCGCCGGAAGACCGGGTCGAGAACATTCGCCGCGCCTTCGAAGTCGCCGGACTTTTCTCGCGCGCCGGCATGCTCGTCATCACCGCTTTCATCTCGCCATACGCATCCGACAGGACGCGCGCCCGCGAAGTCATCGGCGACAGTTTCCGGGAAATCCACATCCATGCCGACATTGAAGTCTGCGAAAAGCGGGATCCAAAGGGACTCTATAAAAAAGCCCATTCCGGCGAAATCCGGGAGTTCACCGGAATCTCCGCCCCCTACGAAACCCCCAAAAACCCCGACCTCACCATCGATACCGCGGCAAATAATATCGAAGAGTGCGTTGAAAAACTTCTCGCTTATGTCGAGGCGGAATTTCGACTATAAGTAACAGCATGAGTGTCGCCGCAGCCATCTTCCGTAACGCGAACTATGAACTCGCATCAAGGCCCGTCTCGGATTACATTCTCGAGACGGCGAGCCGGGTTACCGACGAGTTGCCCGTGGTATTGGAGGACGTGTGCGCATTGACGCAATGGCGCGCATTCCTCGGTGCGAGCAAGGCAAGCCATATTCTTCTTCTCGAAGCAAGCCGGCCTTTTCTGCAGGTAGAAACCCTCAAGGCGTTTTTGTCCGCAGACAAGAAAGAGCAAGCCTTTTCGGTTCTCATAAGCGGTGAAGATTTTCATGCGGCGGCTCTTATCGATAAAGAGATCCTCGATAAAGAGAAAACGGACTTTGTCTCCTTCAAAGGGCTGATCCAGTCGGCAATAGAAGAGACCGGAAGCGTTGATGAGCGGGAATGTGATTCACAAGAAGCTTTTGCCATCGAAACTTCGGCGCAACTCGCCCAAGCCGAAGCGATGATGCAGAAGCGTTTGCGTGAACGCGCGCTGCAGGCGGGGGCTTGTCTGCAGGATCCCGATAGCGTCACTTTCAGTTTCGATACGGTTTTGGAACCGGGTGTTATCGTTGAGCCGAACGTGGTGTTTGCGCCCGGGGTTCGGGTCGCACAAGGCGCCCGCATTCGCGCCTTCTCTTATCTCGAAGGCGCAAACATCGAAGCCTTCGCAATCATCGGGCCCTACGCAAGGGTGCGCCCCGGCACGAATATCGGAGCACGCGCGCGCATCGGGAACTTTGTTGAAGTCAAACAAGCCAACATCGAAGAGGACGCAAAAGTTAATCACCTCAGTTATGTCGGTGATGCAAATGTCGGCAAGCGTGCAAATATCGGAGCCGGCACCATCACCTGCAATTTCGATGGCAAGGAAAAACACAAAACAAACATCGGCGATGATGCTTTTATAGGCTCAAACACATCCCTCGTCGCGCCTGTGCGCGTTGGCAAGGGCGCAACCGTCGGCGCCGGCTCAACCATCACGGACGATGTGGGCGATGAAACTCTCGCAATTGCCCGCGCGCGCCAGAGCAGCAAGCCGGGCAAAAAAGACAAGGGCAATTGAACCATGTGTGGCATCGTCGGCATCCTCGCGCAACGCTCCGCAACACCCCTCCTCCTCGAAGCCCTCGAGCGACTCGAATATAGAGGGTATGATTCCGCCGGACTTGCATCCAATCTCAACGGTAAACTCCAATGTCGCAGGGCCGTCGGCAAACTCGAGCGACTGCGCGAAGAGGTTGCCGCCAATCCTCTCGAGGGAAACAACGGTCTCGGGCACACGCGATGGGCAACGCACGGGGCCGTCACCCTTGAGAACGCGCATCCGCACACGAGCGAACGCGTTGCCGTTGTCCACAACGGAATCCTTGAAAATCATGTCGATTTGCGTGCGCAACTGCAGCGCGACGGCGTGAGTTTCTCATCCGAAACCGATACCGAAATCATCGTTAAATTAATGGACGCGCAACTTGAAACCGGCGCGCAACCCCTCGAGGCTTTGCGTGCTACGTGCGCGCAATTGCGGGGATCCTTCGCGCTGGCAATGCTGTTGCGTGATCATCCCGATAGCATCTTGCTCGCGCACCACGGAGCCGCGATGGTCGTCGGGCAGGGGGCGGATGAAGCTTACGCCGCATCCGATGCATTCGCGCTGCTGCCGCTTACCGATAATTTTTGTTACCTCCACGAAGGTGATTATGCGCTGTTAACACGCGAAGGTGTCACCATCACCGATGCCAATGGTGCAGTTCTTGAGCGCGAGTGGAGGAAAATCGCTGCCACGCATGAAAACATCGACAAAGGAAACTACCGGCACTTCATGGCAAAAGAAATTTTCGAACAGCCTGAAGTCGTAGCCGCAACGCTCAACGCCTATGTGGACGGCGGCAAAACAACTTTCCCCAATCTGCCGGTTGAGGCCGACAGCATCGCAAAGATTGATATCATCGCATGCGGAACCGCCCACCTTGCCGGAATGGTTGCGAAATATTGGATGGAGGACATCGCGCGCATTCCCGTTGAAGTCGATATCTCGTCGGAATTCAGATACCGCAAGCCCGTTTTTACCGATAACGCGCTCGCGCTTTTTATTTCGCAGTCCGGCGAAACGGCGGATACGCTCGCCGCCCTCCGGCATTGCAAGCAAAACAACCGTCCGAACATTTCAATCGTCAACGCGCCCGATTCTACCATCGCACGGCAAACCGATGCGCTCCTTCCGACCCTCGCCGGGCGTGAAATCAGCGTTGCATCCACCAAGGCTTTCACTTGCCAGCTTGCCGTGCTTGCCGCATTTGCGATTCATCTCGCACGCTGTAAGGGGACCATCAACGACCAAATACAAACGGCGTTCATTACCGAACTCTCACAAGCACCCGGGATAATGCGCAAGTGTTTCAAACTGGAGGACGATATTCGGCGCATTGCCCGCACGATCGTTGATGCACGCCAAACTCTCTACATCGGACGCGGGTCCAACTATCCGCTCGCTCTTGAAGGCGCGCTTAAACTCAAGGAAACCTCATACTTGGACGGCGAAGGATATGCCGCCGGCGAACTCAAGCACGGGCCCATCGCGCTTATCGACGGCAAGGTCGCGCTCGTTGCCATTGCACCGTCCGATGAACTCTTCGACAAAACGCTCGCCAACATTCAGGAGGTTTCGGCGCGCGGCGGGCATGTCATTCTGCTCACCGATGCGGCCGGTGCCGAGAAAGCGCGCGGACTTGCTTCCACCATCTTGGAACTTCCCCATGCATCACCGTTGCAAGCGCCACTACTTTACGCCATCCCGCTGCAATTGCTCGCATATCATTGCGCCTTGTTGCGCGGGACGGATGTCGACCAGCCTAGAAATCTGGCGAAGTCGGTCACGGTGGAGTGATTCTCTAATCTCAAAACAACCCGTCCCGAGACGCCTTGTTTCACAGGGGTGCCGATGGTTTTCTCTTCTCAAAAAAACTCTTGAAGTTTTACAAATGCTAGGTTATTATGAACAGTAACGTGACAAGAAAGAGGAATCACGATTATGGCTACTGAGCAATTGTCTGTGTCTCTGGAATCCGATGATCGGTTATGGATTGATGAGGCAGTCCGGTCCGGTCAGATCGCCAATGTGAGTGTTTTTATTTCAGCCCTCATTCGGGATTACCGAGAGAGGGTTCGGATTGAGAATCTACTTGCGGAAAGGTTGGCGAGCGGGGAGTTCGTTGAACCTGATGCAGGATTTTGGGACCGCGAAAAAGAAGCGCTGCAAAAACAAATATCGAAGTGACAGGCGGTGCATACAAACTTCATCGAGAGGTGAGGGCTGATTTGTATGGTTACGCGCACTATATTGCGAGGGATAATCCGTTAGCGGCTCGTCGTCTTTACGATCGAGCGCGAGAGACGTTTCAGATGCTTGCCGATATGCCGTTGATGGGAGCGCCCTATCAGGCCTTGCGGGGTGAGTTATCCAACATTCGCTTTGCGCCAATCAAAGGTTACCCGAACTATTTGGTTTTTTATCGCCCGGGGAACGGTTTTATTGATGTGCTGTGTATTCTCCACGGGAAAATGGATAAAGATTCAAGGATGGCATCGCGTCTCGGCTCTAGTTAGGATCGGGAGGCGCCTTTAATTCTTTCACGATTAGTCGCGGGCTTCGGGAGAAGCAATTGTTCACGTATCATTGCGCCTTGTTGCGCGGGACGGATGTCGAACAGCCTGGAAATTTCGCAAAGTCGGTCACAGTGGAGTGATTCTTTAATCTCAAAATAATCCGCACCGAAAAAACTCTTGAATTTAACGAATACCGGGTTAACGTCAACGACCGTGCAACCAAAAATAGGGAATCGCAACCATGGCTACCAAGCAATTGTCCGTGTCTCTGTCACCTGAAGACAAATTATGGATTGATGAGGCGGTCCGGTCCGGACAAATCACCGATGTGAACGTTTTTATTTCAGCCCTCATTCGCGATTACCGAGAGAGGGTTCGGATTGAAGATCTGCTCGAGGAGGGGCTGGCGAGCGGAGAGCCCGTTGAGCCTGATGCAGGATTTTGGGGACGCCGGAAAGAGTCGTTACGAAAACATGCACCAAAGTGACGGTCGGCATACGCTCTTGCCGCTCCTGTTGATATGAAATCTGTTTTAACGGATAATACGCATGAATCGTCTTGGTTTCCGGAATTTAGGAATAACTGATTCGATTAGTTGCTCCGGTAAGACGGATAGCCGGTGCATCGCCCTTTAAAAATTGAAGACACCTGTACGTTATGAACGAATCCCCATTCCCCAAACCTGAACTGCCCAAAAAGACACTGCTCGGACGGTTGCGAACTTATTTTTTGACGGGAATCGTTGTAGCCGTTCCCGTCATCATAACTTTCTATCTCGTTTTCTGGTTCGTCGAGTGGGTCGACAATTGGTATGACACTCTTGTCCCGGAACCATACCGCCTTGAAAACCATCTCCCCGTGAATATTCCCGGGCTTGGAATCATCTTCGCGATTATCTTCTTCACCATACTCGGCGCGCTGACCGCAAACTTCATCGGGCGCTCTGTTATCAAAGCCGGAGAAGGAATCGTTGCGCGCATGCCTATCGTGCGCGCCATATACTCCGCGCTCAAACAAATCTTCGAGGCCGTCTTTTCGTCCGAAAAAATGTCCTTCAAAAAAGTCGGAATCATCCAATACCCGAGACCCGGCATCTACGCTCTCGTCTTCCTCGCCGACCAAACGCAAGGCGAAATCCCCCACAAACTGCAACAGGACATGTCGACCGTCTTCGTCCCGACGACTCCCAATCCGACATCGGGTTTTTTGCTGTTCGTGCCGACGGAGGACATCATCATGCTCGATATGGGAGTCGAGGATGCGGCGAAGATGATTGTTTCATTGGGGCTCGTTATGCCCGGCTCCAAAGAGCAGACCGAGGATTAACCCGAGCGGAAATAACCCACCACCTCGTCGCGCTCGAACAAATAAAGCAAAATCCGCAGCGCGTCGCCGCGTTCGCCCTCCAAATTCGGGTTTTCCTTGAGGATTTCTTCGGCGTTCACGCGCGCCTCTTCCAACAGCGATGCATGCGAGTAGGGGTGCGCGAGACGAAATTCCGGCACGCCGCTCTGTCGCGTGCCCAATAATTCGCCCGAGCCCCGCAGGCGCAAATCTTCCTCCGCAATCCGGAAGCCGTCCTCGGTCTCGCGCATCAGCCGCAAACGCCGCGACGCCATGTCCGAAAGAGGCGGACGGTACAATAATATGCAGGACGATTCGGCTGTTCCCCTCCCGATGCGTCCGCGCAACTGGTGCAGCTGCGCCAGGCCGAACATCTCCGCCTGTTCGACCACCATCACGCTCGCTTCGGGGACGTCAATTCCGACCTCAATCACGGTCGTTGCGACCAAAATATCCAGCTCCCCGCATGCGAAAGCGTTCATCACCGAATCTTTCTCCTGACTCTTCATGCGTCCGTGGACCAGTCCGACGCGCTCGCCGAAACGTTCGCGAAGCCATTCGTGCCGTTCGACCGCCGCGCTTTTCTTGCGCCGGGATTCATCGTCTTCGCCGCCTTCGACTTCGGTAATCAGCGGGCAGACCCAAAACGCTCTCGCTCCTTCGGCGATTGCGCTGCGCAGCCGGCCCGCCAAATCCTCCAGCCGCGAAAACGGCATTACCCCGGTGGTCACCGGCATGCGGCCCGGCGGCGACTCGTCCAGCCGCGAAACCTCCATGTACCCATACACCGTCATCGTCAGCGTTCGCGGTATCGGCGTCGCCGTCATCAC
>JAPOUU010000070.1:19139-35496 GCA_026708505.1 Hyphomicrobiales bacterium
TAATGCTGTCGCGCCAGCAGTTCCGTCGGGGCCATAAACGCGGCTTGCGCTCCCGAGCCCACCGCTCCCAGCATCGATAAAAACGCGACAATCGTCTTGCCGCTGCCGACATCGCCCTGCAGCAATCGCAACATGGGGTAGGGCGATTCCATGTCCGCTTCGATCTCGCGCAGGACCCGTTGTTGCGCCGCGGTCAGATTCCACGGCAGCGATTTTACGGTGCGCTCCCTCAGTTCCGCTCCGCCGGCCAGGGCGCGTCCGCGACGTTTGCGATGATGCGCCCGGATAACTCCCAATGCCAATTGGTTCGCAAGCAACTCGTCATAGGCGAGACGTTTGCGCGCGGGGGCGTCGGGTTCCAGTTCGGCGAGATTCTGCGGCGCATGCGCGCTTAGCAAAGCCCCGCGCCAATCCAGCCAGCGATGGGACCGAAGGCGGCCTTCGTCCAGCCACTCGGGCAACTCGGGAACTTTCTCCAGCGCCGAGGCGACCGCCTTGCGCAGCACCCGCGCCCCCACTCCCAGCGCCGAAGGATAAATCGTCTCAAGCAACGGCAGTTGCTCCAAAGCTTCGGGCTCGACGATATAGGCGGGATGGTGCATCTGTGCGCGTTTGCGGTAGAAGTCCACGCGGCCGCTCACAAAACGCGTTTCCCCGACCGGCAGCCGCTCGAGAAGGTAACGCGGCTTCATGTGAAAAAACACCAGATCAATTTCACCGGTTTCGTCAAAACAATGCACGACATAAGGCTGGGAACGATGCCTTGGAGGCGCGTGCTCCGAAACTTGAACCTTCAGGGTCGCAATGTCCCCTGGACGCAGCATTCCAACCGGCGGACGATGCCCCCGGTCAATCAGGCCCTGCGGCAGCAGCCAGCATACATCCAGCAAACGGCGCCCCGTGCGTTTTTCCAGCGCACTGGCCGTTCGCTGCCCCACGCCCGCGAGCGTTGAGGCGTCCTGAAATAATGGAAAGAGAATTTCCGGGCGCATGAATGCTATCTGTTCCTCACTAGCAAAGCTTCGAGTATAGTCAACTATACTACCACCGCACAAAAATACGAAAGCGCACGTTTTGAACGATACAGCCCTGGAAACCAAACGCAAAAAACTCCGCTTCCGGGCGTGGCACAGGGGCATTCGGGAAGCCGACCTCCTGCTCGGCGGATTCGCCGACCAATGGCTCGAGCGCTTGGACGCCGGCGCCCTCGAACGCTTCGAGGCGCTCCTGGAAACGCCCGACCCCGTCCTGTTTGACTGGATATGCGGGCGCGTCGACATCCCCGAAGAGGCGCGCAACGACGTTCTTGAGTTGTTGCTGGAGTTTCACAAAAACGCGAGCCACCAACACATGCAGCAACGATGAGCGCTGCAATATTCGCGCACGAGCATCACGAGGCGTTATTGCGCGCAACCGCGCGCATGGAAGTTGCCGGAACGCCCGAAGGCATGGACGCCGTCCTGCTCTGCGACCTCGCGCGCTCGTCCGGTGCAACTCTCACGCATGTCGCCCGGGACGAAGCGCGCATGTCGCAACTCACCGAGCAAATCGGATTCTTCGCACCCGAAATCCAAGTGCTCCGCTTTCCCGCATGGGATTGTCTTCCCTACGACCGCGTCTCGCCGCGCATGGACGTCATGATGCAGCGACTCGAGACGCTCTTTCGACTTCGGGAATCGAACGAATCCGAGCCGCGAATCCTGCTGACGACCGTCAACGCCGTCACGCAGCGGCTCATTCCCCGCGCCGCCATACGCGGCGCGGGCAAGCGAATCCGGGTCGGCGATACCGTCGGCATGGAAGATATCTCCGACTTCTGCATCAAGA
Organism: Hyphomicrobiales bacterium; assembly: GCA_026708505.1. Lineage (GTDB taxonomy): Bacteria > Pseudomonadota > Alphaproteobacteria > JAPOUT01 > JAPOUT01 > JAPOUT01. The sequence goes on from JAPOUU010000070.1 coordinate 20,967, forward strand.
ACGGATATGCGCGGGTTGATGTCGTTGCCGAGCCGGGAGAGTTCGCGCGGCGCGGCGGCATTTTGGACATCTTTCCCGCCGCGGCAAGCGAGCCCATGCGCCTGGACTTTTTCGGCGACACCCTCGAATCCCTGCGCGGCTTCGATCCGGGCAGCCAGCGCTCCAGCGCCGAAGAAAAGGAAATCCTCCTCCTGCCCGCATCCGAAGCCCTCTTGGACGAGGAAAGCATCTCGCGCTTCCGCTCCGGATATGTCGCGCGTTTCGGCGCCGCATCCGGTGAAGACAGTCTCTACCAGGCCATCAGCCGGGCCACGCGGTTTCGGGGAATGGAACATTGGCTTCCGCTCTTCTTCGACAAACTCGAATCCCTGTTTGACCATTTGCCCGAAGGCGCATGGCTCTCCTTCGACCACGGATGCGAGTCCGCGCGCGCCCGAAGACTCGAGGCAATTGAGGAATACCACGCCGAACGCACCCGCCACATCGGCGAAACCTCCTTCGGCGCGCCGGTTTACCAGCCTCTCGAGCCCGAAGAACTTTATCTGTTCTCGTCCGAGTGGGAGACGCGCCTGCAAAAAACGCGCGCGAGATTCTTCACGCCGGGAATCTCCGCGCAGGAAGACTCGCAGGATAAATCGACCGAGCGCATCGATCTGGGCGCAAGGCGCGGGCGCGATTTCACTCCGGAACAAAAACAAACCGGAAGCAACGTCTTCGAAGCCCTGGCGCGTCACATCGAATCCCTGCGTGCGCGCGGATTGCGCGTTGTCACCGCAAGTTGGAGCAAGCCTTCACGCGAACGCCTGTGCGCGCTGCTGCAGGATCACGGAGTGGAAGCCATCGAATCCGTCGACACCTGGGAAGAAGTTCTGCGCCTTCCCGCACCCGCGCTTGCGAGTATTTCCCTGGGGCTGGAAGCCGGCGTCGAGACCTCCGATATCGCCATCATCAGCGAGCAGGACGTCCTCGGTGAACGGCTCATTCGACGCCGCCCGAAACGCAAGCGCATCTTTTTCGACGTTGGCGATCTCGCGAAGGGCGACTATGTCGTTCATGTCGACCACGGCATAGCCCGTTTCGAAGGTCTGCATACCCTCGAAGACGGCGGCGCGCTCCACGATTGCCTGCTGCTCGGTTACAAAGACGGCGACAGGCTGTTTTTGCCGGTCGAAAACGTCGATTTGCTCTCGCGCTATTCTTCCGGTGAGGGGGAAGTGACGCTCGATAAACTCGGCGCGGTCTCGTGGCAGACGCGCAAGGCCGGTGTGAAGAAACGGCTGCGCGACATGGCGGGACGCCTAATCTCGACGGCGCGCGCCCGGGCGCTCAGCACCGGCGCGGTCATGAACTCGCCGCCGGGATATGAGGAATTCTGCGCACGCTTTCCCTTCGAGGAAACCGAAGACCAGGCGCAGGCCATGGAACTCGTCGCAAAGGATCTCGCGGCCGGAAAGCCCATGGACCGGCTCGTATGCGGCGACGTTGGTTTCGGCAAAACCGAAATCGCCCTGCGCGCGGCCTTCATCGCCGTGATGAGCGGCTCGCAGGTCGCCGTGCTCGCGCCGACCACCCTCCTTGCGCGACAGCATTTTGCAACTTTCCGCGAGCGCTTCCAGGGCTTCCCCGTCGACATACGCCAGCTCTCGCGTTTTGTTACGGCCACACAGGCGAACAACGCCGTCAAAGACCTTGAAGCGGGAAAGGTCGACATCATCATCGGCACGCATGCGCTGCTCGCCAAGCGGGTGAAGTTTCGCTCGCTGGGGCTTTTCATCCTTGATGAAGAGCAGCACTTCGGCGTCCGGCACAAGGAGCGGCTCAAGGAACTCCAGCACGGCGTTCATGTTCTCACGCTGAGCGCAACGCCCATCCCGCGAACGCTCCAACTCGCCCTTTCCGGCGTGCGCGAACTCTCCGTCATCGCAACGCCTCCTGTGGACCGCATTGCCGTGCGCAGTTTTCTTTCGCCTTTCGATCCCGTCGTCACGCGTGAAGCCCTCCTGCGCGAACGGTATCGCGGCGGCAGGAGTTTCTATGTCTGCCCGCGCATCACGGACATCGAAGAGGTCGCGCGCTTCCTGAAAGTCTATGTTCCCGAACTGCGCGTCGTCATCGCCCACGGGCAAATGCCCGTTGTTCAACTCAACAAGGCAATGACGTCTTTCTACGAGGGCGCCTGCGACGTTCTGCTTTCCACCAACATCGTCGAGTCCGGACTCGATATCCCCGAAGCGAACACATTGATCGTGCATCGCTCCGATCTGTTCGGGCTCGCGCAACTTTACCAGTTGCGCGGACGCATCGGCCGCGCCAAGGAACGCGCCTATGCATACTTCACCGTTCCGTCCAACCGCACCCTTCCCGAAAGCGTCGAACGCCGTTTGCAGGTTCTCTTGTCCATGGAGGAACTCGGCAGCGGTTTTCGTCTCGCCTTCCACGATCTCGACATGCGCGGCTCGGGAAATCTTCTCGGCGAGGAGCAGTCCGGGCACATCCGCGAAGTCGGTTTCGAACTCTACCGCGCGATGCTCGAAGAAGCGCTGCGTGAATCCCGGGGCGAGGCGGTCGAGGAAGCCTGGTCGCCGCGCATCGGAATCGGCGCAAGCGCCCTCATACCCGAAAACTTCGTTGCCGATGTTTCCCTGCGCATGAGTCTCTACCGGCGCCTAGGGCGGCTGCGAGAAGCTGACGAAATCGAAATCTTCGGCGAGGAACTCGAAGACCGCTTCGGTGTTTTGCCTGTTGAGGTCAAACGGCTGCTCGGAGTCGTTCGGGTGAAAGTCCTGTGCCGCAGGGCGGGGGTCGAACGCATGGAAATCGGTGAGCGCGGCGTGGTGGTAAAATTCCGCAACGACAGGTTCGCCGATCCGGCCGGGCTCGCACGCTGGATGGAATCATGCGGCGATTCGGTGTGGTTGCGTCCCGACCACCATCTCGTCTGGCAGGGCGACTGGAAAGAGGAAGAACGTCTTAACGTTTGCCTGAAATTGACCGAATTCCTCGCGGGCTTGGTTGAAAAGACGCAGGCGTCGGCGGATTCGGCGTAAGCCTATTCCTCAATCCACCAACTGTCCTCGCGATAGCCGTAAAGCGATGTCGCCTCCGGCCAGCGAACCCGGCTCCACGCCGCAACCCATTGTCCCGGAACATGAAACAACGGAATCACGTATCTTCCCGACAGCAGGACTCGATCCAGCGCCCTGGCCGCCGATACATAGGACTCCCAGTCGCGTGCCTCGAGTATTGCCGCAATCATCGCATCCACGCCCGCTTCGCGCGCGCCCATGTAGTTGCGCGAACCGGGATCGTCGGCGACTTCGGAGCCCCAATACAATGCCTGCTCGTTGCCCAGCGAAAGGGACGCATACCAAAAGTTGAAAATCATGTCGTAATCGAAATCCTGAAGGCGCTGCTGATACTGGCTTGAGTCGACAAACCGAACCCGCGCCTCTATTCCCGCGCGCGACAATTGTTCGACATATTGCAGGGCGAGTCTCTCTTCATCCACGCGTGCAATCAAAATCTCGAATGCCAAAGGTTCGCCGGTTTCGTTTGCGACGATGCCGTCTTGGACGCGGTAGCCTGCGGACTCCAGCAACGCCAGTGCTTCGCGCCGGTGCTTCCGGTTGCGTCCGGATCCGTCGCTCTGCGGAGCGGTATATCCGCTCTCGAGGATTCCGTCCTCCACCGCATCGCCGAACGGTGCAAGCAATTCGCGTTCCCGGGCGTCCGCCGCGCGTCCGTGCGAGGACAGCACGGAGCTGTCAAAGTAACTGTTCGTGCGTTGGTATAATCCGTAAAGAAGGTTTTTGTTCACCCATTCGAAATCAAACAGCAATATCAGCGCGCGGCGCACCCGTTCATCCGTGAACACCGGGCGCCTTGTGTTGAACACCATGCCGTACATCCCCGAAGGTGTTTGCTTGTCGAATACGTGGCGAACGACCCGGCCGTCGGCAACAGCGGGAAAGTCGTAGGCGCCCTGCCAGCGCGCCGCGTCACCCTCAACGCGAACATCAAGCAGTCCCGCCTTGAACGCCTCAAAGGAAGCGTTGTCGTCGCGGTAGTAGTCATAAGTAATGGTGTCGAAATTATAACGCCCGCGGTTAACTCCCAAATGCGCCCCCCAGTAATCCTCGTTGCGCTCGAACACGATGCGCGTGCCGACATCCACCTTGCCGACACGGTAAGGGCCGCTTCCAACCGGAGGCACAAGGCCGGCGGCATCGAAGTCGTGGGTGCGGAAGTGCTCTTCCGAGAGTATCGGCATCAATCCCAATATCAGGGGCATCTCGCGGTCGCCGCCCTCAAGGAAGAAGCGTACGCGCCCGGGTCCGGGACGCTCAATGCGGGAGACCTTTGAATAATACAACCGGTGATTCGGGCGTCCGCGGTCGCGCAGCGTCTCCAGCGAGAAGATGACATCTTCAACGCGCACCGGAGAGCCGTCGGAAAAACGCGCCTCCGGACGCAAACGGAACTCCACCCACGAGCGATCCTCCGGCGTCTCGATGGTTTCCGCGAGCAGGCCGTAGAGAGAAAAGGGCTCGTCATAGGAGCGCGCCATCAGACTCTCGTAGACCCATGCGCGCACGCCGTTCGCGGCATTGCCCCTGACAATGAGGGGGTTGAGGCTGTCAAAGCTTCCCGCGACTCCATGCGAAATGTTTCCCCCGCGCGGCGCATCCGGACGGACATAAGAGAGGTGTTCAAATCCCGGTGCATAAGCCGGCTCGCCGTGCATGGCGATGCCGTGACTTGGTTCGGCGCGCGCATCAAAGCACCAGAACGCCAAAACGGCGCATGCAATCAAGGGAAGTTTTTGTTTCATGTTTTGCTCTTCGGTCGGGTGCTTGTCGATATTGTTGCGCAAAACTGCCTCAAGGGCAGGGTGTTAGGGGGACTCTATCAGTTTTTGGGTATGATTTCTTCGAAAAAAACTTGCGGGAAAATGCGCGCTTATTTGAAAATTGCAAAAGCCGCAATTGACACGCCTAGGATAGCAACAGCAACAGCAACCACATTTGTCACTCTCGTGTTAATAGAGTTGACACCCTTCTCTATATCCGTACGAAGTCGTTCAATAGCGGAATCACTCTCGGCTTTTGCTCCTTTTCTCTCGGCTTGTAGAACTTTCATATCGCTCTCCACTTGTTTTTGTAACAATTCGTTCTGGTGCTCCAGTTTTTTCGAATTGGCGTTCTACATCCTGGTTCGTATAGGCAGTATAGCACAAGATTGGGATGCGGGGCCGTAAAATCTTTGACGATTCGGGAATATGCACCGCGAAGTTAATGTCCTTTACAGGTATCGCTATCGCCGTTGTAGGTGCTTTTATTTCCATTGTAAGTTTTTATCAATTTATTAATCGAATAATAAACAGACGCAAGAATCCGCCGAGCGATGCCTTGATGCATAAATCTTAAACTTTTGGAATTCTCCGCCCTTTCACCATGGCAGGGCATCCCGGCATTTATACCAGCCCAGCACGCCGGAAAGCCACCACGGATTTCCGGTGTAGAAGGGAACGGTGGGGAAGGGGATGTCGTCGAAGGCGGTTGCGCCCTCGGGCTTGCCGAGGATTTGCTGTGCGACGCGCCTGCCCAGATAAGTCGAAAGCGCGATGCCGGAGCCGCAATATCCGGTGGCGTAATGGATGCCGTCGAAACATCCCGCATGCATGAGCCTATCGAACGTGAAAGCTACAAATCCGCACCAGGAGTGACTCACGCGTGCGGATTTGAGTTCGGGAAACAGGCGCGACATTTCCGCATGCAGCAACGGCGCGGAGATGCGCGGGTCGGTTTCGTTGCAGGAAACACGTCCGCCGAACAGCATGCGCCGACGGTCGGGAGAGGCGCGGTAGTAATAGACGACCTTGCGCGTATCCGAGAAGACGCGATCCTTCGGCAGCGCCCGTTCGATAGGGCCGCTGTCAAGGGGCTCGGTCGCGATGATGTAACTGCCGATGGGAATGATGCGGCGGCGATGCCACGGCGAAAGCTTGCCGGTATAACCGTTGGTCGCGAGAACGACATTGCGGCAGGCAATCTCCCCTTTTTGCGTCTTGATGCGGAAGCCGCTGCCTTCTCGTTCGATGGATTCGGCGGCGCAATGGGGCGCAACGGTCGCACCGGCGTTGCGCGCGAGCGTCTCGATGCCATGCAGGAGTTTTGCCGGATGCACGCTGACGTGTTCGGGAAAAACCGCCCCGCCGTAATAAACCTGCGTGCCGATCTCGGCGGATTGTTCGGCGCGTTCGACCATGTAGGCGCCGTCCGCGCGCTCGGCGATGCGGTTGCGTTCTTCAACTTCGCGCGCGAGCCGCTCGAAGGCCTTGCGCGTGTGCGCGCCGTGAAAGCGGCCGCAACGGCGAAAGTCGCATTCGATGTTTTCGGCTTCGATGAAATCGCACATCCCGAACAAGGCGCGCTCGGATTCGAGAATGATCTCCCGTGCGCGCGCCCCTCCGTAGGAACGTGCAAGTTTGGTGTAATCGGGCTTGACGCCCTCGGAGACCTGCCCGCCGTTGCGCGATGAACATCCCCATCCGGTCTCGTTGCTGTCCACAACGACGACTTCGCGGCCGCCCCGTGCGAGCTCCAGCGCCGCGCTCATGCCGGTATAGCCGCCGCCGACCACAAGGACATCGGCGCGTTCGGGCAATCCGGCGCCCCCGTCGGCGGGCGCAACAACATCGTCCTGCCAGAAAGGCGCCGCTCGAAAATCTTCGCTAAACAACATTGCGCATCTTTCCCTTCCACATTTGCGACTTATCCCCGATTATACCCCTATGAACATCAATGCGCATAAAAATGATAAAGCCGTAGCCGTTTGGCTGCTCGTTATCGTTGCGCTCATTTGCGCGATAATCCTCGTCGGCGGAGCAACGCGATTAACAAATTCCGGACTCTCCATCACGCAGTGGCTGCCCGTTTCCGGAATCCTTCCGCCGACATCCCCGGAAGAATGGAACGAAGCCTTTCGCCAGTATCGGCAAATCCCGCAATACCGGATCGTCAATCCGGACATGACCCTCGAAGGATTTAAAACCATCTATTGGTGGGAGTGGACGCATCGGGCCTTCGGAAGATTCATCGGCGTTGCATTTTTCCTGCCGTTCGCGTGGTTTGCGCTGCGCGGATATTTTTCTGCCGCCATGCTGGCGAAACTCGCGCTGATCTTTTTGCTCGGAGCCGGGCAGGGCGCGCTGGGATGGTATATGGTCGCGAGCGGCTTGCAGAACCGCATCGACGTTGATCCCTACCGGCTCGCCTTGCACCTCGCCATGGCGTTTTTGTTGCTGGGCTTGTGCCTTCACAGCGCGCTCGCGCTCCTGCGGCCGGTCCCGCCGATTCGGTGGTCCCGCGACCGGTGGGTCGCCGGAGCGATTCTGCTCGCTTTGTTCGTGCAGATTCTCCTCGGCGCGCTGGTTGCCGGCGGGCGCGGCGAATCCGTCCCTCCCGCCCTGGCCCAGGGCATTGCGCTCCCGTCCCCCCGTCTCGCCGCCGCCCTGCTCGCCGCCCACCAGAGCCTCGCCTATGGAATCGTCGCCGCCGTCCTGCTCCACACCGGGCTTCTCGTCGGCAAAAACGCCCCAAAACCCGCACAAACAAGCCGTTTGCTTCTCACGGGGGCTCTCCTCGTCCAGGTCGCCCTCGGCAACTTCGCGCTGTTTTCGGCGATGCCCCTCGCCACGGGGCTTCTCCACCAGGCGGGCGCAATTGTCGTTTTCATCGTGGCCGTCTTCCATTTCCACGAGGCGCGCAGAGATTTTCCCGGAGATTTTCCTTGACGAAAGCGCCTTGTTGGAGTGTAGTAACTCCCCATGACTACTACGCAGAAGACTTTCTCCGCGAAACCCGCTGATCTCAACCCCGAGTGGCTCGTAATTGATGCCGAGGGCGTTGTGGTCGGGAGGCTTGCGGCACTTGTAGCGACGCGCCTGCGCGGCAAGCACAAGCCCCACTACACTCCCCACATGGATTGCGGTGACCACGTCATCATCATCAATGCGGAAAAGGCGGTTTTCACCGGACGCAAGTTGACGGACAAGCAATACCACCGCCACACCGGTTATCCCGGCGGCATCAAAACAACCACGCCGGAAAAAATCTTCCAGGGCAAGCATCCCCAGCGCGTGATTGAAAAAGCCGTCAGCCGCATGATGCCGGACGGTCCCCTCGCACGGCAGCAGTTGCGCAAGCTTCGCGTTTACGCCGGCGAAGCCCACAGGCACCAGGCGCAACAGCCCAAACCCCTCGATGTCAAATCGTTCAACTCCAAGAACACACCCTCAAGGAACGCAATCTAATGGCCGCTCAAGAAACCCCCGAAGAGACTCCCGGGGAAACTCCCGAACATTCTCCCGTCATCCTTCCGGCCGACCCGCCGCCGGACGATCCGTCTCCGGTGCCGCCCGAGCCTCGTGACAACACCATCCAGCACCTTGATTCCCAAGGGCGCGCTTATGCCACCGGCAAGCGCAAGGACGCCATCGCGCGTGTTTGGATCCGTCCCGGCTCCGGCAAGATTACCGTCAACGGCAAGGAGATGAAGGAATATTTTGCACGCCCGGTTCTCTCGATGATCCTGCGGCACCCGCTTGCGCTCACCGACCGCGAGAGCCAGTATGACGTCACCTGCAATGTCCGCGGCGGCGGACTTTCCGGCCAGGCCGGAGCCGTGCGTCACGGACTCTCAAAGGCGCTCACTTATTATGAACCCGAACTGCGCGGCATCCTGAAAAAAGCCGGGACCCTCACACGAGACGCAAGAGTCGTCGAACGCAAAAAATACGGTCGTCGAAAAGCACGGCGCAGCTTCCAATTCTCCAAGCGCTAAGCGCGCTCCAACCGCAATGCGCGGCAAAACCAAAGATCCTTTGCATGTGGCACTGCTGGGAGCGTCGGGATATACCGGCGCCGACGCCCTGCGTCTGCTTGCCGGACACCCCGGTGTAAGAATCACGCTCCTCTCGGCGCACAGCCATGCGGGCAGGGCGTTGCGCGAGATTCATCCCCACCTCGCATCGCTGGAACTTCCCGCGCCCTCGCGCATCGAAGATATCAAGGACAATGCCTGGGACGATGTCGATGTCGTCTTCTCCTGTCTTCCCCACGGGGCCGGGCAGGAGATTCTCGCGAAACTGGCGGCGCGCACCTCGCCGCCGCGCATCATCGACCTCTCCGCCGATTTCCGTTTGCGCGACACCGGCGTTTACGCGCAGTGGTACGGGCGCGAACACAGCGCGCCGAAATTGCAGGCAAGCGCGGTTTACGGGCTTAGCGAATTTTATCGAGACGACATTGCGTCCGCGAACCTTGTTGCCTGCCCGGGGTGCTATCCCACCGCCGTGCTCGCGGGACTGCTTCCGCCGTTGCAAGCCAAAACCATTGATGCCGGCGGCGTCATTATCGATGCAAAGTCGGGCGTATCGGGAGCAGGGCGCGCCGTCAAGGAAGCCAACCTGTTTACCGAGGTTGCCGAAGGCGTTCATCCGTACGCCGTTGCGAGCCATCGCCACGCTCCCGAGATCGAGCAGGAACTCTCCCGTGCCGCGGGGCAGCAACTGCTCGTGAGTTTCACGCCGCATCTTGTTCCGATGAATCGCGGCGAACTGACGACTTCTTATGTTACCCTTGCTCCCGATTGCAGCGTTGCCGACGTCCGCGAATCGCTCGAATCTTTCTACCGCGATGCACCGTTTATTCGCGTTTTGCCCGATGGCGATGTTCCCGCGACGCGGCATGTTCGCGGTTCGAATTTCTGCCATATCGGCGTGTTCGCCGACCGTGTCCCCGGCCGGGCGATTGTCGTTGCGGCACTTGATAATCTGGTGAAGGGATCAAGCGGCCAGGCGGTTCAGAATATGAACCTGATGTTCGGCTTCGAAGAGAGCGAAGGGCTTCGCTCTTTGCCTTTGTTTCCTTGAGGGCGGTATCGATGTTGCGGATTTTCTCTTCCTGTTTTGTCGTGGCGGCGTCCATGGTGCTTGCAGGGGCGTCAAAGGCGGACGCGGCGGCCGGCAAAAACTTCCCGCTGCTTTCCGATGTCCCCGATCGTCCCAAGCAGGTGGGTCAAAGCGCCCGCGAGAACGAACAGGATTATCAGACGCAGGTTGAAGAGATGGAAGCCGAGCGCCGTGAAATGATCGACCGCCTCGAGCAGCTGCACCCCGATCCGGTGCAGGGAGGCGAATAATGTCGGAGAAGGTCACGCTTGCCATTGCCGGACTCGGAACGGTCGGCGGCGCGGTGTTGCGGCAGTTGCGCGACAACGCCGATGTCATTGCCGCCCGTTGCGGAAGCCGCCGCATTGAAGTCGTTGCGGTGAGCGCCCGCGATCGTAATCGCGACCGCGGCGTTTCCCTGGACGGACTCGCCTGGCACCAGGACGCTTTGGAACTGGTGGACGTTAAAGATGTCGATATCGTCGTCGAGCTCATCGGCGGCCAGGACGGCGTTGCCAAAGCGCTTATCGAAAAGGCGTTGCGTGCAGGCAAGCACGTTGTCACCGCCAACAAGGCCGCATGCGCGCATCATGGCGTGGCGTTTGCGGAACTTGCGCAAACAGGCGATGTGCAATTGCGCTTTGAAGCGGCCATTGCCGGAGGCGTTCCCGTGGTCAAAAGCATCAAGGAGGCGCTTGCGGGAAATCGAATTCGGGAGTTGCGCGGCATTCTCAACGGCACTTGCAATTACATTCTCACGAGCATGTCGCAAAGTCGTTGCTCCTACGACGAATCCCTTGCCGAAGCGCAGCGTCTCGGATACGCCGAAGCGGATCCGAGCCTTGATGTCGGAGGCATTGATGCCGCGCACAAGCTGGCATTGTTGTCGGCGCTGGCATTCCGGCACCGTCCCGCATTCGATGCCGTTCAGGTCGAGGGCATTGAGGCGGTCACGCAGGAGGACATCGGCTTCGCGCAGGAGTTCGGTTGCGAAATCCGCCTGCTCGCAACCGCACGCCGGCACGACAACGATGAAATCGAACAATGGGTTCGACCCGCGCTTGTGCCGCGGGATTCTTTGCTGGCGCATGTGCAGAGCGCCCGCAACGGAATCTCGTTGCGCGGCGATTTCGGCGGTAATCTCTTCTTTGCCGGAGACGGCGCCGGGGGCGAGGCGACCGCAAGCGCGGTTGTTGCCGATATTATCGACATTGTCGCGGGGCGTTGCGTGTTCCCGTTGGGCGCGGCGCTCTCAAGTTTGCCGGAGTGTTCGGCGTTGTCGCCGTCCAAGTCCCGGGGGTGCTTCTACCTGCGGCTTCATGCGACGGACCGCGCCGGCTCCATGGCCGCAATCACGCGCGAGTTGGCGAGTGCGGAGATTTCGATTGAGCAGATTATCCAGACGGCGGCGCCCGCCCGCGACGAGGAGGCAAAGGCGCATTCGGGACGTTTGCCGGTGGCCTTGTTGACGCATGAGGCTTGTGAGAGTGTAATGCGTGGGGTGCTGGACGGTTTGGCGAAGCATCGCGACATTATCGCTTCGCCTTTACTATTGCGCATGGAAGCGAGATGATGGAGTAACCGAGGGAGAACAAATTTATGGCTGCAAAGAAACAGAAAACCACGATTGACCGCATACTGACGTTGGAGTTGGTGCGCGTCACGGAGAGCGCGGCAATCGCCGCCTCCAAACATATAGGGCACGGACGCGAGAAGGAGGCCGACCAGGCGGCGGTGGATGCGATGCGTCGCGAGTTGAACTATCTCGATATTAATGGCGAGGTTGTCATCGGCGAAGGCGAGCGCGACGAAGCCCCGATGCTTTTCATCGGCGAGAAGGTCGGCACGGGCAAGGGCCCGAAACTTGATATAGCGCTCGATCCCCTCGAAGGAACGACGCTGACCGCAAAGGCAAAAGCCAATGCTATGACGGTGATAGCGATGGCCCGGCGCGGCGCGTTATTGCATGCGCCGGATGTTTACATGGACAAGATCGCCGTTGGACCGGGTTATCCTCCCGGCCTTATCGATCTGGACGCTTCGCCGAAGGAGAATATCGCGCGTCTTGCCGATGCGAAGGGGGTTGCAATGAAGCGCATTCGCGCGTGCATTCTTGACCGTCCCCGCCATGCCGATCTCATCCGGCAGGTGCGCGAGTGCGGCGTATCGATATCCCTGATCAGCGACGGCGACATTGCCGGCATCATTCACACGACCGAGCCGTCGACGGGCATTGATATTTACATGGGCATCGGCGGAGCGCCGGAGGGCGTTCTTGCGGCTGCGGCGTTGCGCTGCATCGGCGGGCAGATGCAGGGCCGCCTTGTCATCTCGAACGCCGAGCAAAAAGAACGCGCCAAACGCATGGGCATCGAAGACGTGCATGCGAAGATTCCCCTTGAGAGCATGGTCGGCGAGGATGTTTTCTTTTCGGCGACGGGCGTCACGGACGGATCAATGCTCGCGGGCGTTCGCCGCGACGGAAAAGTAAAGACGACGCATAGCATCGTGATGCGTTCTTCAAGCGGAACGGTTCGCTGGGTTCGTACGCGTCACGGCCCCGGGATTAACAAGAAAGAAAACGGTTAGCCAATGGACGCGGAAGTTCCTGCGTTGCTGGGCGTGAACCGCTCGGTGCTGGGGCGCCGCTGGATGGCACGGCCGTGCGATGATGCGCAGTTGCGCGCGATGACGCAGAACGGCATGTCGGAATTGCTGGCACGCATATTGGCGGGTCGCGGCGTTCGCGCCGAAGAAAGCGATTCCTATCTCGAGCCTCGTTTGCGCGATTTGATGCCGGACCCCTTTTGCCTCACGGATATGGAGGAGGCGGTCGAGTGCTTGCTGGATGCGGTTGCATGCGGACGCAAGATTGCGGTCTTTGCGGATTACGATGCCGACGGGGCGACGTCGTGCGCACTGCTGCAGCGTTATCTCGGATCTTTGGGAGTCGAGGTTCGCGCTTATATTCCCGACCGCATGCTTGAGGGGTACGGCCCCAGCGAGGAGGCGTTTGCGCAACTGCACAAGGAAGGCATTGAAGTCGTCGTGCTGGTGGATTGCGGCGCGAGCGCGCATGTGCCTTTGGAATTTGCCAAGGAAAAAGGTTTGGAGGTTTTGGTTTTAGACCATCACAAATGTCCCGAGGGTGATTTGCCGCCGACCCGGGCGCTGGTAAACCCCAAGCGTTCGGATGATGACAGCGGTTTGGATTATCTGGCTTCGGCCGGCGTGGTGTTTTTGCTTTTGGTTGCGTGCAATCGTGCGCTGCGGACGCGGGGCAAGGAAGGGCCCGATTTGAAAGAGTTGTTGGATTTGGTTGCGCTTGCGACAATTTGTGACATGACTCCGTTGGTCGCTTTGAATCGCGCGTTTGTTCGAGGAGGCGTGCGGGTTTTACGTTGCGGAGGCAATCCGGGTTTGCGCGCATTGGCGCGCGAAGCGGGCGTGGAAGGCGGCAATATCGGGGCGCAGGCGTTCGGGTTTGTGCTGGGCCCCCGGATAAATGCGGCGGGACGAATCGGCCAGTCGGATTTGGCTGTCCGCCTGCTATTCACGGACGACCCCGAGGAGGCCTGCGCCTTGGCGATGAAGTTATCTCAATTAAACCGGGAGCGCCAATTCATTGAAGCGCAAGTCATGGAACAGGCCGCGCACCAGGTTGAGTCCCGGCAGGGACAGCATGATAGCGTCGTGGTGGCTTGGGACAAGAGATGGCATCCGGGAGTTGTCGGAATTGTTGCGAACCGCTTGAAGGAGCGCTACTGGCGCGCGAGCGCTGTGATGGGCGAGGGCAAAGAGGAGGGGATGTTGCGCGGGTCATGTCGTTCGGTTGCCGGTTTTGACATGGGCGAGGCGGTGCTTGCGGCGGTGAACGAGGGGATTTTACTTTCGGGCGGCGGTCACGCAATGGCGGCGGGGTTTTCGCTTGAGGAGTCGCGTGTTGAAGACTTTCATGCGTTTTTGTGCGAGAGGTGCGAGAATTCGGATGCGAGCGAGTCCGAGCCTTACTACCTTGATGGCGTATTGGGTTTGCGTGCGGCGGATGTTGCCGCGCATGATTTGTTGGAGAAGGCAGGGCCGTACGGAAAAGGCAATGCAACGCCGAGTTTTGCATTCGCGGGTGTCCGTGTGGTCCAGAGTCGTTTTATCGGGAAAGCGCAGGATCACATCTCGTGCATTTTAAGCGGTGAAGACGGCGGAAGCTTGCGCGCAATGGCGTTTCGTTCCGTGAACACGCCGATGGGAGAGGCGTTGTGGGGAGACCGCCGTTTGCATGTTGCCGGACGTTTGGATGCATCCGAATGGCGCGGCTCCCGTCGCCTGCGTTTGCTGGTCGAGGATGTCGCCGAGTGTGCCGAGAGCAATTCATTCTAGCGGGGCAGGGGTTCCGGGGCGGATTTCCGCCGAATTGCGCCGATTTCCCGCCAATTGGGGCGAAAGCGAACGAGTGAAAATATTTCTTGACTATCGCAAGGCGTGTCGATAAAATCGGTCCATAGTTTTGTTTTATCAGCACAAGAGAGGGCTCACCGAATGAACCTGTTTCACTCCGCGATCGTCGCAACTTCGGCGGTC
>JAPOUU010000104.1 GCA_026708505.1 Hyphomicrobiales bacterium
GCATTGTTCGGGTTGGTGTTTTTGTCGGCGGATTTCGTTCAAGCTCAACGCCGGATTTTGCCGAATCGGTTGAATTCTGCTACAAATAACCCGTTCGCGACTGCATTGAAAACGGCAATCGGGACGCTAGAGTGGGAATCGGAGGCACCGCATGGAGTTTCTCGAATATTCCGGGGCAGTTTTTACTCCTTGGTCCATGCTGATTCTTGTAATCGGCACCGTTGGCGGACTCATACTCGGGGCAACGCCGGGGTTAAGCCCGACGATGGCGGTTGCGCTTCTCATACCCTTCACCTTCAAAATGGAACCCGCCCACGGCCTTATTCTGTTGGGCGCGGCCTACACCTCTTCGGTTGCCGGGGGCGCAATCAGCGCAATTCTCCTTAAAATTCCGGGGGCGCCTGCAAATATCGCGACCGCGCTGGACGGTTTTGCAATGGCTCAAAAAGGCGAAGCCGCAAAAGCCTTGCAGATGTGTTTTTTGTCTTCGGCCTTTGGCGGCATCATCGGAATATTCGTGCTGATATTCCTGACCCCCATACTGGCCGCCTGGGCGCTGAAGTTCGGGCCGTCGCATCTGTTCTGGATTGCCATTTTCGGCGTGACGATCATCGCGACGCTTGATTCAAAATCGGTGGTCAAGGGTCTTCTTTCCGGCTGTCTCGGTCTTTGGATATCGACCATAGGCTTTGATCCCATACAAGGCGTCGAACGTTTTACCTTCACGGAACATTTGGACGGCGGCGTTCATGTCATTGCCGCGTTAATCGGCCTGTTCGCAATTCCGCAAATCGTGGAGATGCTGGAAACCGGCCGGAAGAAAAAAGACATGACGCTAATGAAAACGTCGCATCACAGCATATGGGCTTCCGTGCGGGAGGTCTTTGGAAAAGTCCGGGCCCTTTTCATCGGGAGCTTCGTCGGTGTTTTCATAGGTTTGATTCCCGGTGCGGGCGGACAAATTGCAGGCATCGTGTCCTACGACCAGGCTCGAAAATTCAGTCCGAATCGCAAGGCGTTCGGCACCGGAGAAAGCGAAGGCGTCGTAGCCGCGGAGTCGGCGAACAACGCCATGGTCGGGCCGTCGCTCGTGCCGCTGTTGACGCTGAGCGTGCCCGGAAGCCCCACCGCCGCCGTTCTGCTCGGCGGATTGTTAATCCACGGAATCTTCCCGGGACCCGACTTGTTCACGGTACACGCGGACGTCACCTGGACTTTCATTAACTCCATGTTGATCGGCCAGATTCTCATGCTGTTGTTCGGTCTCTATATCGCGCGCCTGGCAGCCAAGATTGTCTTGATACCGCCGCCCTTTCTCGCCGCCGGCATTTTAATACTCGCCGTATTCGGGTCGTATTCGGTGCAGCATTCCCTTTCCGATGTCTTCGTCATGTTCACCCTCGGACTGGGCGCGTATTTTCTGGAAAAATTCGGGTTTACCGCTACGCCCATGGTGCTCGGGATTATTCTGGGACCGATCGCCGAAGCCAATTATATCCAGGGCAGGATTATCGCCCAGGTGGGCGACGGCATGGTGTCGTACTTCTTAACGGGCCCCCTGAACATCACCCTTTATGTTCTTTGCCTTGCCTCGATTGCTTATAGCGTGTTCATGGAAATCCGCTCCGGCAGGCAAACGGCCCTCTCCGGAAAAACGAAGCAAAGAAAAACGAGGCGAAAATGAACGGATTGCAAAACCTTCTAAAGCGGTTGCCGGATGCTGTTCCTGTGGGACTGGTGCTGGTTTTTTCCCTCTGGGTCGCATTTGTCAGCTTCAATGTGGAAGACCCGATGCCTTATCTGTTTCCAAGGCTTATCTCCGTCGCCTTGGTGGCTCTCTCGGCGCTGGCATTGGTTCGATGCCTGCAGGGCAAGGAACAAAGCAACCGAACTGTCACGACCGGGCTGATCAAAAACGTCTCCGCGGGAATTGCGGTGATGGCCGTGTTCGTTTTTTTCGCCGCCGAGTTTCTCGGGTTTTACGCCGCGTCCGCCTTGGCGTTTCTTGCAATTGTCACATTTTACGACCCTTCCTCCCATGCCGAATTGCGTACATGGGTCAGGCGGGTCGGCGCAATGATCGGCTTTCTCGCCGTCATGTACGGACTTTTCACCCTTCTGCTGAAAGTCCAAATTCCCCGGGGGCTGCTCATATGAGAGCGGTCTCAATTTCCAACAACATCCCTAAAAGGAGGACATTACAATGAAACGTATACTTACATTAATAGTCGCGATGCTCGCTGTTTCATACGGCGGCGCTGCTCTTGCTCAGGATTATCCCGACCGTCCCATCAGCGTCATGGTTTCATACGGCGCGGGCGGCGCGACGGATTTTCAAGCGCGAATCGTAACAATGGTTGCCGGCAACGAGGAATATCTCGGCCAGCCGATTGTCATTTTGAACAGGCCGGGCGCCGGCGGCAGGGTCGGGTGGAATCATTTCGCCTCGAAAGCCAAAGCGGACGGTTATGAAATGGCCGCCTACAACGTGCCGCACTTTATCGCCCAGTCGATAAAATTTGACACCAAGTACAACATCGACAATCTCGAACCGATTGCCAATTGGGGTGCGGACCCCGCCGTGTTTGTCGTGGGCAAGGACAGCCCGTTTGACACGATGGCCGATGTTGTGGAGTACGCCAAAGCCAATCCCGAAAAGATCACGGTTTCGGGCGCGGGACTCTTTGTCGGCCATCACATCGCGTTTCTTCAAATTCAAAAGGAAACAGGGGTGAAGATGACTTACGTGCCGTCCAAAGGCGGCGGAGCGGCCGCCCTTAAATCCGTCATAGGCGGACAAGTCATGGCGGGCATCAACAATCTGTCCGACGCATTCCGCAGCCGCGACAATTTGAAGATTCTCGGCGTTGCCGACAACCGGCGGGACAAGGAATTCCTGCCCGATGTTCCGACCTTCAAGGAGCAAGGGTTCAACGTGGATGATTCTTCGGTGAACTACCGCGGCATCATGGTTCGCAAGGGCACGCCGCAGGAGGTTATCGACAAATTGGCGGCGCAAGTTCCCAAGATGTTTGAGAACGACCGCGTCAAAAAGCAAATGGCGAAAGCCGGATCTCCGCTTCGTGTTTTAAACCGCGATCAAGTGAAAGCGATGTGGGAAGAGCGTCAGGTTTTTCTCACCGAATTGCTGAAAGGGTTGTAAGCGCCCCGTCCGACGAGCCCGGGATTTCGTAAAAATTATTTTTACCGAACTCCCGGGCCGGATGCGGTTCTTGTCGTCGACAATTTTTGCCGGCCGCGTTGCGCGGTCGGCTGTCGGCGATTGCCCCGGGACAAAGAAACATCAAACGTGAATATGACTGCATAACGGGAATCAATAGAACAATGCCGACAGAAAAAGAAATTATTAATGCCCTTGTCCTCAAGGCCCGCGCCGCCATGGATGCGTTCGCCGGAGCCGGCCAGGCGCGTGTGGATGAGGCGGTTACCGCCTTGGCGTGGTCCATTTACGAACCCGGGCGCGCACGGGAGCTGGCGGAGCTTGCCGTCCGGGATACGGGGCTCGGCAATGTCGAAAGCAAAATAACCAAGAACAGGCGTAAAACATTCGGCTGCTTGCGCGATTTAATGCGGGTCAAAACCATCGGCCTGATCGAGGAGATTCCGGAAAAGGGACTCGTCAAATACGGCAAGCCGGTCGGCGTCGTTGCCGCCGTCACGCCGTCTACAAATCCTGCGGCAACGCCGGTCAACAAGGCCATGTTTGCGGTTAAGGGGGGCAATGCGGTAATCATCGCCCCTTCGCCCGCCGGTTTGGAGACCACCACCGCGACGGTAAAATACATGCGGGAGGAGTTGGAGAAAATCGGATTGCCCGCCGATCTTGTCCAGGTGCTGCCCGCGCCCGTGAACAAGGCGTTGACCCGGGAGCTCATGGAAGTCGCGGATCTGGTGGTGGTGACGGGATCGCAGAACAATGTCCGGGGCGCTTATTCTTCCGGCACGCCGGCAATCGGCGTCGGCGCGGGCAACGTGCCGGTGGTAATTGATGAAACCGCCGATTTTAAGGCGGCCGCTGAAAAAATCTGCGCCTCCAAGATTTTTGACAATGCGACTTCATGTTCGTCGGAGAATTCCCTGATCATCCTGGACAGCGCATATGACCGGGCGATGGACGCGCTCAAGAACGCCGGCGGGTATCTCTGCTCGGCCGAAGAAAAGGAAGCGGTTCGAAATTCCCTGTGGGTGGACGGCCATCTCAATCGGCGCGTAATTGCAAAAGACGCACCGGTTCTCGCGGAAGTGTTCGGGCTGGGCAAGGGCGCGGCGGAATCGAAATTTTTCATGGTGGAAGAAGGCGATGTTGATCCGAAAAGCAAATTTACCGATGAAAAACTATCGCTCGTCCTGGCGGTCTATCGCGCAAAGGACATGGACGAGGTTGTGAGGCAGCTCAACTCGATTCTCGCCGTATGCGGCAGGGGGCACTCGGTGGGGATTCACACCGAAACGCCGGAGCACGCCGCAAGGCTTGCCGAAGAAATCGATGTCGTCCGCGTTCTTGTAAACCAGGCCCACACGTTCGGGAACGGGGGCAGCTTTGACAACGGGTTGAACTTCACGCTGTCGATGGGATGCGGAACCTGGGGCGGAAATTCGATTACCGAAAACCTCAACTACAAGAATTTCATCAACATCACCCATCTCGCCAAAACCATCCCCGAAGACAAGCCGACCGAAGAAGAGATGTTCGGCGGG
The DNA here is from genome assembly GCA_026708505.1 of Hyphomicrobiales bacterium. GTDB lineage: Bacteria > Pseudomonadota > Alphaproteobacteria > JAPOUT01 > JAPOUT01 > JAPOUT01. Next base: position 4,720 of record JAPOUU010000104.1, read on the forward strand.
CACTGGGCGAAGACGGGAAGATAGCGGCATGAATTTTGAAGAACATGCCGCAAAGCCGCTTCTCGCGGCCGCGGGAATCAAAATACCGGCAAGCGTGCTTGTCCGGGACGGCGAGGCGGCCGTCGAGGCCGCCCGGAAGCTCGGCGCTTGCATCGTCAAGGCCCAAGTGCCGACCGGCAAACGCGGCAAGGCGGGCGGCATCAAGCCCGCGGATACGCCCGCGGAGGCAAAAACCCGCGCGGCTGCCATTCTGGGAATGGAAATAGACGGCCATGTCGTGGAGAAGGTTTTGATTGAGGAAAAATCCGACATCAAGCGCGAATATTACGCGGCGGTGTTAAACGATCCGTCCAGCAAGGCGCCCGTAGTCCTATTTTCGACCGAGGGCGGGATGGACGTTGAAGAAATTGCCGCAAAGACCCCGGAGAAGCTGCGCAGGGCGGCGGTGGATGTTCGGCGGGGGTTTTCCCGCGAGGAGGCCTTGGCGCTGCTGGACGGTCTGGATCTTTCGGGCATCGAAGAGGTTGTTTCCGACACGCTTGAAAAACTCTACCGGGCATATGCGGCCGGTGATGCGGAATTGCTGGAAATCAATCCGCTCGCCGTTACGGAATCGCGTGAAGTGGTCGCGTTGGATTGCAAATTTGTTTTGGATGATTCCGCGATCAAGCGCCGGGAGGAACTGGCCGGACAAGGAACTCCCGAAAAACTTACAGGGCTGGAGGCGCGGGGCGAAGAAGCGGGAATCAAATACATAGAACTGGACGGCGACGTTTGCGTGCTGGCGAACGGCGCGGGTCTCACCATGACGACCATGGATGTCGTGCGGCATCACGGCGGCGCGCCGGCCAACTTTTGCGAAATCGGGGGCGAGGCCTACACCAAGGCCGCGACCGCTTTGGACATCGTGCTTTCCAAACCGGGAATCAAAAGCCTGGTGGTTAATTTTTGCGGCGCGTTTGCAAGGTGCGATGTCATGATGGACGGCTTCTTGACCGCGTGGGAATCCCTGCAACCGGAAATCCCGGTGTTTTTCTCGATCGCCGGCACCGGCGATGAAGAAGCAATCAAAATGCTCAAGGAACGGCTTTCCATGGAGCCGTTGCCCGACATGGACATGGCCTGCGAGGCGGCCGTCCGTTCCGCCCGGGAGTCTTGAAAATGATAATCCCCCGAAAGGACACGCGCATCATCGTCCAGGGAATTACGGGCAAGCAGGGAAGTTTTTGGACCGAACGAATGCAGGAATACGGCGCCGCCGTCGTGGGCGGCGTTAATCCGAAAAAAAGCGGCACCATCCATTGCGGCGTGCCGGTTTACGGCAGTGCCAAGGAGGCCGCGAACGACGGGTTTGATGCGTCTGTTCTGTTTATTCCGCCTTTGGGCGTCAAGGCTGCGGTTCTTGATGCAATCGAAGCGGGTGCGAAAATGGTGCTTGTCCTTACGGAGCATGTTCCGGTTCAAGATGTCATGTATGTCCTGGCCGCCGCGAAGGAAGCCGGCACCCGGATCGTCGGGCCGAACACCGCGGGATGCGTGACGGTCGGGGAGACCTTCATGGGTTTCATGCCGGCTTTCAATCAACGAATTTTCAAGAAGGGAAGCGTTGGTGTTCTGTCCCGGTCCGGCAGTCTCGGGACTCTCTTGTGTCAAAATATTGTTTCGGCCGGTTTTGGACAATCGGCCTTTGTCGGCATAGGCGGCGATACAATCATCGGCACGACCACCCGGGACGCCGTCGAGGCGCTGGATAAACTTCCGGGAACCGAAGCGATCGTCCTGGTGGGAGAAATCGGCGGGGACATGGAGGAAAGCGCCGCCGAATACATTGCGGGCATGGAAAAGCCCGTTGTCGCATTCATTGCGGGCAGTGCGGCTCCGAGCGGTAAAAAAATGGGACATGCCGGCGCCATCATCAGCGGCGGCAGAGGTACATACGGGTCCAAAAAA
>JAPOUU010000009.1 GCA_026708505.1 Hyphomicrobiales bacterium
GCGGTGACAGATTCGAACTGCCGACCTTTCGGGTGTAAACCGAACGCTCTAACCAACTGAGCTAACCGCCCTTTTGGATTTACTCGGTCGGTTTGGCGCAAATGTCAGCAGCGCGGCCTCGTGCCTAGTTGTTGTTGACGGCACTCTTGAGGTTTTCGGACGCTTTGAATTTCGGAACATTGGATGCAGGAACGTCCAGCATGCCGCCGTCCCGCATCGGAACCTTTGTCGCCTTGCGCCTGGCGACGAAGAATTTGCCGAATCCGGAGAGCCGGACTTCCTGGCCGGACTGCAAGGTGGAAGTGACACGCTCAAGCGTGCAGTCAATGATTTTGGTGACATCGGTCTTGGACATACCTGCGTCCTGTGCGACTTCCGCAACGAGATCATTCTTGTTCATTTGTTGCCTCCTTTATTGGGTGAATGGTGCATTGACGATAAACGAGGGAGGATGGGGAATCAAGGGGTTTTTGAGGGCGGCGGGGTGAAAACCGCGGAATATGGGGGGTTTTGACCGGTTGGAAAAAAGAAAAAACCTCGTGAATGGGGGTTTTTGGGACCGAAACCCCCCAAATCCATGTAAAATACCCGCCATGACGGAGCAAATGAAAGCCGCATGGTATACTCGGACCGGAAGCGCGGCCGAAACCCTCGAAACCGGAACCCTGCCGAAGCCCTCCCCGCAACCGGGCGAAGTGCTTGTCAGGATTCATGCCTCCGGGGTCAATCCCTCGGACGCAAAGAAACGCTCGGGCGCGCGCGGTGCGATGCAGTTTGAACAAATCGTCCCCCACAGCGACGGAGCCGGCATCATCGAAGCGATCGGCAAAGGCGTTGCGCCCGGCCGTCTCTCCGAGCGTGTCTGGCTCTGGAACGCGCAGTGGAACCGCCCCCTCGGCACCGCCGCCGAATACATCGCCATTCCTGAATCCCAGGCCGTACCCCTGCCCGACAACCTTGCCTTCGAAGACGGCGCGTGTCTGGGCATTCCCGCAATGACCGCCTACATTGCGCTCGACATCAACCACGATCCCGCGCTCGACTTGCTCGAACATCTGCGCGGACAAACCGTCCTGGTAACCGGAGCCAACGGCGCGGTCGCACACTATGCCATCGGCTTTGCCAAAAGCGCCGGCGCGAAAGTCATCACGACCGCGACCAACCCGGATACCGCCGATGCCGCCAAACAAATGGGCGCGGATTTGTTGCTCGAGCACGCGGACGTTGATCCCGACCGTTTTACCAAACGCGTCGCCGAGTTTACCGGCGGCAAAGGCGTTGGGCGCATCGTGACTTCCGAGCTGGGCAGCATTCTCGCCATCACTCCCGACATTCTCGCTCCTGCGTCCACGATCGCAGCCTATGGTTCCGAGAAAACACCGGCTCCAACGCTTCCTTTTTACCCGTTAATGTTCAAGAACGCCTCGCTCGAAAGCATTTTTGTTTACGAAATCGCCGATGAAATTCGCGCGCGGGCGATTCGCGGCATTGCTCACCATCTTGTGAAAGGGGGAATTCCCGCGCTTATCGATGGAATCTTCCCGCTGGACGAAATCGCCGCCGCCCATGAACGCGTCGAGTCCGGCAGCAAGCGCGGCATGGTGCTGGTCACGCCGTAAGAATCGCTTGCACCGCCTGCGGAAATATGGCGCAATGCAGGTTCATGCAACTAACAGGAGGGAGACAATTATGCTTTCCAAAACCATAAAAACTTTTACAGCGCTGGTTGCAATGTCAGCGCTTGGCGCGACCGGTGCTTTTGCACAGGAATCGGACGACCCGATCATCATCCCGACACACAATTGGAACTCGCAGATAGTGATGTCCCATGTTGTCGGCAAGCTGCTCGAGAGGGCCGGTTACAATGTCGAATACACGCCGACGGATTCACAGGCGGTTTATGAGTCGGTTCGCTTGGGCGACGTGACTCTCGAACTTGAAGTCTGGGAAGGCGCCTTCGGCCAGTCGTTCAATGCGGCGCTTAAGAAGGGCGGCATTGTCGATGTCGGCGACCACAATGCGGTCACCCGTGAGGACTGGTGGTATCCGGCATACATGGAGGAGTTATGCCCCGGCTTGCCGGATTGGCAGGCTCTGAACCGTTGCGCCTCGCAGTTTGCCACGCCCGAAACGAGTCCGAAGGGACGCTTTCTTGCCGGGCCGGTCGACTGGTTGAAGCACGACCAGGAACGTGTTGATGCTTTGGGAATGGACTTCATCGTCGTAAATGCCGGCAGTGCATCGGCGCTGTGGGCGGAGTTGGAATCGGCATCGAAGCGCCGCGCTCCCATAGTGTTGTTCAACTGGACGCCGAACTTTATCGAGGCGGTCTATGAAGGCAAGTTCATCGAGTTTCCCGAGTACGGCAAAGGCTGCAAGGACGATCCCGCCTGGGGACCGAACAAGGAAGAGACTCACGACTGCGGCAACCCCGCGAACGGTTATCTGAAGAAAGCCGCGTGGGACGGAATGGAGGCAAAGTGGCCCGGTGCTTACCGCATTTTGGAAAAACTCTCCTTCACCAACCCGCAGATAGCCAAGATGGCTGCGCTCGTCGATGTCGATGAGTTGGAGCCCGAAGAAGCCGCCGACGTCTGGCTCGATGAAAACGAGCAAGTCTGGAAAAGCTGGCTGCAATAGTCTCGGCATTCAAACGGGGGAATGATGCGGATGTTTTTGCGTTCGCGTTGTTCCCCCGTTTTTTAATTTGATGGACGGCAAAACATCCGGGGTTATCCGCTGCGAATCGCTGTGGAAAATTTACGGGCCCGACCCCGGCGGGATTTTTCGCAAACATGACGGCGCACCGAGCGATGAAGCTCTAAAGGAGAGCGGCCATATCGCGGCGGTGAACAACATCTCGCTGGAGATATCGCGCGGCGAGATGCTGGTCGTGATGGGCTTGTCGGGCTCGGGCAAGTCGACGCTGGTTCGATGCTTGTCACGCCTGGTTGAGTCGACGGCGGGACGCGTCGAGATGGACGGACAGGATTTGTTTGCGCTGGACGAAAAAGAGTTGATAGAACTCTGGCGTCACAAGATGGGGATGGTGTTTCAACATTTTGCGCTGCTGCCGCATAAGACGGTTCTGGAGAATGTCGCTTTTCCGCTGCAGATGCAGGGGATCACGCCGGATGTTCGGCGCGCGAAAGCTTTGGAGATGATTGAACTGGTCGGGCTGTCCGGGCGGGAGAATTATTTCCCGAGAGAGTTATCCGGCGGACAGCAGCAGCGCGTCGGCATAGCGCGTTCCCTGGCGGTCGATCCGGGCATTTGGTTTTTGGACGAGCCCTTTTCGGCATTGGATCCGCTGATTCGGCGGGAAATGCAGGACGAGTTTTTACGTCTGCAGGAAATGCTGAAAAAGAGCATTGTGTTTATCACGCATGATTTTGACGAAGCGCTGCGCCTGGCGGACAGAATCGCAATTTTATATCACGGCAAGGTCGAACAGATCGGCACGCCGGAGGAAATTGTGATGAATCCGGCAACGGACTATGTCGCGCGTTTTACCAGCGAGGTTCCGCGGGCGAGAGTTTTGACGGTTGGTTCGTTTGTCGTTGCGGGGGAAGGCGACGGCGTCGAACCGGTGGCAAAAGACACGCCGATTGCTTCGATATTGCGGCGCATTGTTTTGTCGCCGGATGCGCGCATTCCGGTCGTGGAAGACAACGGAAGGCATCTCGGCGTGATTGACAGGAACGCTTTGCTGGATGCGCTGTTTGGTTGAAGAGGCTTTGATTAAATAAAGTGCGAAGCGATTACAATCCACATAAAACGATTTTAATCATATTGCTGGTTTTTGCGGCAATGATGCTTGCGCGCCCATGGCTGCCCGATGCGTTGCTGCGCCCCCCTGCGGTTTTATTGCTTCCTTTTGCCGACTGGCTTAACGCGTTTTCCGACTATCTGCAAAACGATTTGCAGCTCACCATCTTCACCCGCGCCATTGCCGATGTTGTTCAGTTCATCCTTGATGTGGTGAACAATTTCCTTCTCGGAGGCCGGAAGGGCCTGGGGCTGCCCGCCGTTCCATGGCTCACCGTCGCGGCGCTTGCCGGACTGCTCGGTTACTTTCTCGGCGGCACCCGGCTCGCTCTCCTTTCGGGCGGCACCTTCACCTACCTCGCCCTGTTCGGACAGTGGAAGCTTGCGATGCAGACCCTTGCGCTCGTGTTTGTGAGCGCGCCCGCCGCCGTGCTCATCGGCCTGCTGTTGGGGATTGCGGCGCAGCGCAAACGCTGGCTTGAGGTTTCGATTGCCCCGCTGCTCAACATTGCGCAGTCGCTGCCGCATTTTTCCTATCTTTTGCCGGTGGTGATATTTTTCGGGGTCGGACACCACGCCGGAGCGATTGCCACGATTATATTTGCAACGCCTCCGATGATACGCATGACATTGCTGGGCCTGAAGCGCATCCAGCCCGAAATCATCGAAGCCGGACGCACGAGCGGATGCTCGCCGCGGCAACGGCTTTGGCTTGTCGAAGTTCCCAGCGCGCGCCAGGAGATCATGGTCGGCATCAACCAGGTCATCATGCAGTGTCTGGCGATGGTTGTGATTGCATCGTTCATCGGCGCGCCGGGCCTGGGATACAAACTGCTCCTGCTGCTGCAATCGCTTCGAATCGGCGATGCCATCGAGATAGGCGTCTCAATTGTGTTGATCGCGATTATGCTCGATAGACTCACGCTCGCGTGGGCGTATCGCGTTCCGGAATATCACGGCGATGAAAGATTTCTTGTGCGCCACAAATATCTGCTGGGCGCAATTGCTCTAGCCGCGGTCTCGATCGCCATCGCCGCGCTTGAGCCTTATTTTTATTTCATTCCCCGTCGCGAGGGACTCTCCACCGGTTTCTTGTGGGATCCGATTGTCGATTGGATAACGCTGAATCTGTTCGATCCGTTGCAGGTGTTTCGCCACTTTGTCGCGCTTTACATTCTCATTCCCGTGCGGGATTTGTACCAGTGGGCGCCGTTCAGCGCGGTGATGCTTCTGTATACGGGGCTGGGCTGGTGCATAGGCGGACGCACGTGCGCGCTGTTGATTTTTTCCTTCCTCGGATTCATTGCACTGTCCGGCTGGTGGGACCGCGCAATGATAACGGCGTACATGATCACCGTGGCGGTGAGCGTTTGCATCGTGCTCGGATTGACGCTCGGAATATGGGCGTCGCGTTCGCCGTCCCGCGCCAAGCGCGCATTGTTGCTGTGCGACACTTTTCAAACGTTCCCGTCGTTCATTTACTTGATACCGGTGATCATGCTGTTTCAGGTAAATGACCTGTCCGCGATAGCCGCGGTCACGATTTACGCGATGATTCCGGCGGTGCGCTACACCATCGAAGGCCTGCGAAACGTTCCCGTCCCCTTACAAGAGGCGGTCACATCGGCCGGAGCGAACCGTTTGCAGCGCCTGGTGCAGTTGGAGTTGCCTTTGGCGCTGCCGCACATTATGGTTGGAATAAACCAGACGGTTATGTTCTCGTTGTTCATGGTTGTGATAGCGGCGTTCATCGGAACGCAGGATTTAGGACAGGAAATGATGAGGGCGTTGTCGTTTAATGATTTGGGCAAGGGGCTGGTGCTGGGATTTTGCGTGGCGTTCCTGGGGCTGACAATTGACCAGCTGGTATCGCACTGGGAGCGAAGGCGCAAACGCGAGTTGGGATTGGCGGAATAGCAAACGATGTCGATATTATTGTATTCGAGCGTGGACGACATGGATGTCTGGCGCGGACATTTTCGGGACGCGCTGCCCGGAAAGACGATTTATCTCCCGGGCGAATTTGAAAACGCCGAAGAGATTGAATATGCGGCGATGTGGGAGCCGCCGAGCGGAATGCTGTCGAGCCTTCCGAATTTAAAGGTGGTGTTTTCGCTGGGCGCGGGGGTGGACCATTTGTTTCGGGACGGAAGCTTTCCGCGGCACATTCCGGTGGTGAGAGTCATCGATCCGAGTTTGACGGAGCAAATGTGCGAGTATGTGCTGCTGCATGCGATGTACCACCACCGCCGAATGTGGGAGTACAAGGTGTTCCAAAACAAGAGCGAGTGGAACCTGCTGGAAACAAAACGAATCGGGGATGTTCGCGTCGGGGTCATGGGATTGGGGGTGCTGGGAACGGCGGTTGCGCGGGTTTTGCGGGATTTCGGTTTTTCGGTTGCGGGATGGTCGAGCTCGCGCAAGGAGGAGGACGGGATTTCATGCTTCGCCGGCGCGGACGAGTGGGATGCGTTCTTGGAAAGAACGGAGATATTGGTGTGCCTGCTGCCGTTGACGGATGCAACCCGCGGAATTTTATCTTCCGCGGTTTTCAAAAAGCTGGCCCGCTGCGGAGACACGATGCGCGGGCCCGTTTTGATAAACCCGGGCCGCGGCGGACACATGGTCGAGGGGGATGTTTTGGCCGCGCTGGAGAGCGGTGTGCTGGGGGGCGCAAGCCTGGATGTATTCGGGGAAGAGCCGCTGGATGCCAAGAGCGGATTTTGGGGACGCGACGACGTCCTCGTCACCCCGCACAGCGCCGCCGCAACGGATCCGGTGTTTGTCGCGACCTCGATTCGCGACAATCTGGCGAGACTGGAACGCGGCGAGGAAGTCGGGCCTTTGGCGCATTTCGATCGAGGATATTAAGGCGCGGGGCGCCTCACTCCCCCTCCACCCAGCGCTCCCTTCCTTTCGAATCCTCTTCCAGTTTCCAAAACGGCGCTCTCGTTTTTAACCACTCAATCAAAAAAGAACAGGCCGACAACGCCGCCTCCCGCCGCGCCGCCGCGGTCATCACCAGCACGATCGGCTCTCCCAGTTCCAGGGCGCCGTAGCGATGAATTAAAACATGCCCCAGCAGCTCCCACTTCCGGGACGCCTCTTCCACCAGCCGCTCGAGTTCTTTTTCCGCCATTCCGGGATAATGTTCCAAAGTCATCCGCCGAACGTCTTCGCCGGCCTGTGAAAAATCCCGAACCAGCCCGACGAACATCGCAACGCCGCCGACTTTTCCCTCCAGCCCCGAGATCAACCGTCCGTAAGCCTCCCCCACATCGAAGGGTTCGCGCTGCACCCGAATCATCTCAGCCTCCCGTAACCGGAGGAAAGAACGCGACCTCCTCGACGCCGTCCAGGCGCGTGCTCTCATCGACATGTTCCTGGTTGACCGCAATGCACACCCGTCCGGACAATCCCGCTTCATGCAATTCGTCCCTGCCGCGCAACCACGCCAGCAACTCTCCCGCGGTTTTGACGTCTTCGGGAAGATCGAGCAGTTCCTCTCCCGTCCCGATGCTTCTGCGCACGGCCGCGAAATACAGAACCCGCATCAGATCACATGGCGCGCGATTGCGCGCAGATAGTCGTATCCGGTGTAGACGGTGAGGATTGCCGCGCACCACAGCAGTATGAAACCGAGTTCCGTCGCCCACGAGAAGAGCTCCTCGCCCGCGGGCAGCGACAGCAGGAAGCCCACCGCAACCACTTGCGCAACCGTTTTCCATTTGGCAAGTATGCTGACGGGAAGTTTGACCCGCAGTTCGGCAAGGTGTTCGCGCAAGCCCGAAACCAGCACTTCGCGGCACAGGATTATCACCGCCGCCGCAACATTGATGCCGCTGATGACTTCCAGTCCAACCAGCAAAAGCAATGCGGTTGAGATGAGTAGTTTGTCGGCGATGGGATCGAGCATGCGTCCGAGTTCGGATTGTTCCTTTCGTGCACGCGCGAGATAGCCGTCCAGCAAATCGGTAAGGGCGGCAAGGGTAAAGATGCCGCACGCCGCCCATCTCGCCCAGTCCCCTTCGAAGTAGAAGGTGATGACCAATACGGGCACCAGCAGAATTCGAAAATAGGTAACGAGGTTGGGTAGCGCGGTGACCATGGTGTGACTATAACAGATTTATTGTTTCTCGCGGAAATGCGAATAGATGGTTTGCGCGAGGGCGGCGGAGATTCCGGGAACCTGCTCGAGATCCTCGGCCGATGCGCCTTCGATCATTTTTTGGGAACCGAAATGGAGAAGCAACGCGCGCTTGCGCGTAAGCCCGATGCCGGGTATGCGGTCGAGCGCGGAATCGCGGATCGCCCCGGAGCGCTTGTCCCTGTGAAACCCGATGGCAAAGCGGTGGGCCTCGTCGCGAAGGCTTTGGAGATAGTACAAGAGAGGATCGTTCTGCTCGAGTTGGAAGGGCGCCCGGCCGGGAAGAAAAAACTGCTCGCGTCCCGCGTTTCTGTCCTTGCCCTTGGCGATCGCGGCAACCGCCAGGCCCTTGATATCGAACGACCGCAGCACCTCCTCGGCAACGGCGAGTTGTCCGGCGCCGCCGTCAATGAGAAGCAGGTCGGGAGGATCGGAAGTTTCCGGTTTGGCAAGCCGCCGGAGCCTCCGGGTCAGCATTTCGCGCATCATGTCGAAATCGTCGCCCTTGGTGTTTGCGAGGGTGAATTTCCTATACGCCTTTTTGTTGAAGCCTTCGATGTTGGCGACAATCATCGCGCCGACGGCTTTGCTGCCCTGGATGTGGGAGTTGTCAAAGACTTCAATGCGGCGCGGCGGCGCGGCAAGGCCGAAGCGCTCGGCGAGTTTTTCCAGCAGGGCGTTTCGGTTCGAATAGCGCGCGAGGTAGTGCCCGAGGGCTTCCTGCGCGTTTTCCCGAACCTGCAGGATGAGTTCGCTTTTCTCTCCCCGTTGCGGCGTTGTAACTTCAACGTTGCGGCCGCTGCGCTGCGTCAGGGCTTCCTGCAGAAGTTTTTGCCCGGCGATGGCCTGGTCGAGCAGGATGAGTTTCGGCGGAGAATGGTTGTCGTAGAATTGCGCAAGAAAAGCCTCAAGCACTTCGGCGCTGCTTTGTTCGGCGCCGTGCCGGGGAAAATATTCCCGGTTGCCCCAATTCTGGCCGGATCGAAAGAAAAAGGCTTCGACGCACACGCGTCCGGCGTCCTTGACGGCGGCAAAGACGTCCGCCTCGCGGACATGGCGCGGATGAATCCACTGTCGCGATTGTATGCGCGCAAGCGCGGCAAGACGGTCGCGCGAAAGCGCGGCGCCTTCGTAATCCAAGGCTTCGGACTGCCGCTGCATTTGCTGCGCCAGGGATTCCTGCAGCTGTCTCGAACGGCCGCGCAGAAAGTCCTCGGCCTCGTTTACAAGTTTGGCGTAATCCTCGAGGGAGATTTTATCCACGCAGGGAGCGGAGCATCTTTTGATTTGATAAAGCAGGCACGGGCGCGCGCGGGACGCGTAAACATTGTCGGAACACGAGCGCAACAGGAACGCGCTTTGAAGCATTCGAAGCGTTTGGTTGACGGCGCGCACGGAAGCGAAGGGCCCGAAGTAATCGCCCTTGCGGGAATGCTTGCCGCGGTGCTTTAAAATCTGCGGCGCGGGGTGATCGTGGGCAAGCAGGATGTACGGGAAGGATTTGCTGTCCTGCAGCAGCACGTTGTATTTGGGGTGATGTTTTTTGATGAGACTCGCCTCAAGCAGGAGCGCGTCGGTCTCGGTTCGCGTGAGGGTGTAGCGGAGATCGCGCACGCGGGTGATCATCCGGGCGATTCGGTTGCCGTGTCCGGCGATTCGGGCATACGAGACGACCCGCTTGCGCAGATTGTTGGCCTTGCCGATGTAGAGCACGGTCTCGTCTCTGTCGATCATCTGATAGACGCCGGGGGTCTGCGGCATCTGCGCGGCGAGGCTTGCGATGAGGGCGGCTCCGTGGAGGCCGGCGGGCTCGGAAGAGGGGTTTTCAGGGTGATTCTCCCTGTGGATATCTCTGTTGATAGATTTCATGCCCGAATCACCCTGTTTATGCTTATATCAAGGAGAAAGTTGCCCGAATCTGTAATGCGACTCCATATTTCCATTACAAGTCCTTGAAAACACTGGGCTTTTTCGCAAACCTTTGAATCCGGGGAAAATTGTCCTGATTCGGGAAGGCCCGCCGCACCGATTCTCAAACCCTCCTTTTGCCTGTGTGCAATTAGCCTAGCCCCGCCTGCGCAGGATTTCCACGCCGACGGTGTTCGCATCCTTGACCGCATCGAGTTTTTCCACCCGGACCCAGACCATATCGATTCGCTCGTCCCCCTCGAGGCAGGCTTGCGCGGCCCGTTCCGCAACGGCCTCGGCGAGGCGGATTTTCCTGCCCTGGAACATTTCCCTGATTCGGCGGGCGACGGTGTCGTAGCAGATGACCTCCTCGATATCCCCGGGTGATTCGCGCCACGAGCGCCGCGCCTCAAGCACGAGATTGATTCGCACGCACTGGGTTGAGAGAATCTCGTGCGGCTTGATGCCGAGACAAAGCTCGATGTGGAGATCCTTGATGAAAACACGGTATTTATCCGGCTCAAGCGGGGGAAGGGTCATGGGCTTAGGTTGTCAGGACGAAAATAAATCCCGCATAGCATAGCAGAAATACCCCTCCGGCGATCTTGCCGATGTCGCGCCCGCCCAGCAGAAACGGCAGCAGCACGAACGAGACGGCGAGCATCACCCAAAGATCGAAGCCGAGGAAGTGGGAGGCAACTTCGATGGGCTGTATCAGTGCGACGCTTCCGAGCACGAAGAAGATGTTGAAAATATTGGAACCGATGGCGTTGCCTATGGCGAGTTCCATTTGTTTGCGCATAGCGGCGAGGGTCATTGCGGCGATTTCGGGCAGGGACGTTCCCACGGCAATCAGGCTGACCCCGATGACCGCTTCGGAAACGCCCCAGTGGCGCGCAACCGCGGCGCCGTTTTCGACAAGCAGGCCCGCTCCCAGCGGCATGGCGGCAACGGCGACGAGGATTTGCAGCGCCGACAGCAAAAACCCGTTCCTGCCGGCGGACGTTTCGCCGTCCGCGTTATCGACCCGTCCGCGCCGTGCGGCATCAATCCAATAGACGACGACCCCGAAAGCGCACGCGAACAGCACCGCGCCGAAGATGCGGGAGATTTCTCCGTATAGGCACATTGGCACCAGAAGCAGACTTGCAAAAATCATGATGTTCGTGTTGGTGAGCACCATGGGGCGGTTGCTCGGCACGGAGCAGAAAAGCGCGGGAAGCCCGAGCACAATGAGGATGTTGGCGATATTGGAGCCGATGACGTTGCCGATTGCGATTTCGCCGCGTCCTTCGAGCGCCGCCGAAAGCGAAGTGAAGAATTCCGGCGCGGATGTTGCGAAGGCGACAACGGAGAGTCCGACGATAATGTGGGGCACGCCGAGGGTTTCGGCGATGCGCGCTCCGCCGCGCACGAGCTGGTCGCCGCCGAACAATAACAGGGCGAGTCCGCCGATGAATAGGAGATAAACCATTTCGGTGACGATACGCCCGCGGTGGTGCAATGTCGAGCGGTTGCACATAAGCACTGTAATGGGCTAGGCTAGAGGCAATGGAACACGCAAAAGATGTCGTGGGCGGCATTCCTTATGTTAAAGAAGCCATCATATTTTTGATGGCAACGGTTGCGATTGTTCCGCTGTTTCACCACCTTCGCGCCTCGCCCGTTCTTGGATACCTCTTCGTCGGAGCGCTGATAGGGCCCTTCGGCCTGCAAATCGTCGCGCACGCCGAGGGCGTTCATGTGATTGCCGAATTGGGCGTGGTGTTCCTGCTCTTTGCCATCGGGCTTGAACTTTCACTGACGCGACTTCGGGCCATGCGCCGAATCCTTTTCGGACTGGGCGGCTTGCAGGTGCTCGTGAGCGGCGCGGTCATCGGGGGAGTTGCGTATCTTTGGGGCGTGAGCGAGCGCGCAGCCATCGTGATTGGCGTCGCCCTGGCGCTTTCCTCAACGGCCGTGGTGGTGCAGCTGCTGGTCGAGCGCGGCGCGTTTGCACTTCCGGTCGGACGCACCAGTTTCGCGATCCTTCTGCTTCAAGACCTTGCCGTCGTACCGTTGCTTGCGCTCATCGGCGCGCTCGGCGGCGCGGCAACCGAGAGCATTTATCCCACGCTCGGCGCGGTCGGCCTCAAAACCATCTTTGTAATTTTGTTGATCTTCCTGATTGGCGGCTGGGCGATGCGGTTTTTGTTTCCGTTCATTGCGAACACGCGCAACCCCGAGCTTCTCACGGCGCTGGCGCTGCTGGCGATTCTCGGAGCGGCTTCGCTGACGCGGGCGGCAGGCTTGTCGATGGGGCTGGGGGCGTTTTTAATCGGATTGCTGCTGGCGGAGAGCGAGTTCCGGCACCAGGTCGCATCGGATACTTTTTCCTTCCGCGGATTGTTTTTGGGGATGTTCTTCATCTCGATAGGCATGAGTCTCGACTTCTTCTCTTTGCAGGATTTTTGGGTGGAGCTGATCATCGGCGTTGTCGGGCTGATCGCCGTGAAGGCCGCGATTCTCTATGCGCTGTGCCGGTGCTTTCACATTCCTGCGCCCGATGCGATGCGCGCGTGCCTGCTGCTGGCGGCAGGAGGAGAGTTTGCACTTGTGGCGGTCAGCGCATCCCTTGAGGTCGCGCTGTTTTCCGAATATGTCGGACAGTTGATCTTTTCGATAGCGGTTGTCTCGATGATTCTCACGCCCCTGCTCGCCCAGCTCGGCGACAGCCTCGCTATACGCATGGAGAAGGCGTCCCTTGAAGCACGGCCCGAATCCGCCGCCGAGGATGCGCGAAGTTTGGAAAATCACGTTGTCCTTGCCGGATACGGGCGGGTCGGCAGGGCCGTCGCGCAATTGCTCCAGGAACAGAACGTTCCCTTCGTCGCGCTGGATATGGACATCGCGCGCGTCCGGACGTATGCGGATGCGGGCGAACCGGTTTATTACGGCGACGCCTCGCGCGCGGAAATATTGCGCCGCGTGGGAATCGAGCGCGCCTCCCTGGTTCTGGTGACAATAGACGAGCCGCGCATGAGTTTGCGCACCATCTCGACAATTGCGCGGGATTGGCCGAAACTTTTGATTCACGCGCGCGCATATGATTCGGACCATGCCGAAGAGTTGATGACGATGGGAGCCGCGCATGTCGTCCTCGACACGGTCGAAACGACCGTCAGCCTTGCCGGGTATGTCCTGCGCGACCTGGGCGCTCCGATGGATTCCATCGGCTTGATGTTGGAATCCATGCGCGACGGATATCGAATCCCCGGCGAGGAAGCGGAAGGGGATGACAAACCGGCGTCTTAAGGCTAATGTTTGGAAAGAAAGAGAGGCATTTATGAACGAAACAGATAAAAACCAATGGGGAGCGGCGATGGAACGCCGCGAACACGAGCGCACCTACGAGAGTTTTTTGGTGTTGTTGAAATGGAGCATTATCGGTATTGCCGTCGCTTTGGTGGTGGTGGCGATTGCGATGTCCAGGTAGGCATCCATGAAAGTCGGGTGCATTCGCGAGTGCCGCGTCGGCGAGACACGTGTGGCGATTTCGCCGGAGACGGCCGGGAAGTTTTGCGCCCAGGGCGCGGAGGTTCTGGTGGAAAGCGGCGCGGGCGGAGAATCCTTGTTTCCCGACGAGGCCTACTCGAAAGCCGGCGCGTCCGTTCTGGGAAGCGCGGCGGAGGTTCTCGCGCAGGCGGACTTGTTGTTGAAAGTGCGCGCGCCGGAAGAAGGGGAGTTGCGCTCGATGAAAAAAGGCGCGGCGCTGGTCGGCATCCTCGAGCCGAACGGAACACCGGGCCCGCGCGCTTACGCCGAAGCGAACATCACCGCCTTTGCCATGGAGTTTGCGCCGCGAATCACAAGGGCGCAATCGATGGACGTGCTGTCGTCGCAGGCCAATCTCGCCGGATATAAAGCCGTCCTTGAAGCAAGCACGCACTATTCCCGCATGTTCCCGATGATGATGACGGCCGCGGGCGCGATAGCCCCCGCCCGGGTGTTCATCATGGGCGTCGGCGTCGCAGGACTGCAGGCGATTGCAACGGCGAAGCGCCTGGGCGCCATCGTGTCGGCGACCGATGTTCGCGCGGCAACCAAGGAACAGGTCGAGAGTCTCGGCGCGACATTCGTAATGGTGGAAGATGCCGACGCGGGCGACAGCGAAACCGCAGGCGGTTACGCGAAAGAGACATCGGAAGAATACCGCCGCGCACAAGAGAAGGTGGTCAGCGAACACATCGCCAAGCAGGACATCGTGATTACGGCGGCGTTCGTTCCGGGACGCCCCGCGCCGAAACTGGTAACCCGCGAAATGCTCTCGAGCATGCGCGACGGCTCCATCGTTGTGGATCTGGCCGTGGAGCAAGGAGGCAATTGCGAAGGCTCGCAGACGGGCGAAGTCGTCGTCAAGCAGGGCGTGAAACTTGTAGGCTTGCGCAACATGGCGGGACGCTTGCCGGCGGATGCTTCCGCCTTGTATGCGCGCAACCTGTTTAGTTTTGCAGGATTGCTGCTGCAGGGCGAGGAAGGCGCAAAAACTTTCGCGCCCGACTGGGACGACGAGATCATCCAGGCGACCCTGTTGACGCGGGACGGCGCGGTGGTTCATCCAAACTTTCAAACCAACAAGGGAGCGGCATGATGGAAGCGGTTGATTCGTCCTTATTTTTGCTGGTGATCTTCATCCTGGCGGTTTTTGTCGGCTACTTCGTGGTGTGGTCCGTAACGCCCGCGCTGCATACGCCGTTGATGTCGGTAACGAACGCGATTTCATCGGTGATTGTCGTCGGCGCGCTCATTGCGCTGGGCCTGGACAGCGCCGACGCAACAGGAACGACGGCAAAGTTGCTTGGCTTCTTTGCGGTGCTGCTGGCCGCGGTGAATATTTTCGGCGGCTTCATGGTGACGTGGCGAATGCTGTCGATGTATCGAAAGCGGGAGAAATAGAAGATGTCCGGAAATCTCGCCGCCTCGCTTTATGTACTTGCCGCAATATTGTTCATCCTTGCGTTGCGGGGATTGTCGTCTCCGGAGAGTTCGCGCACGGGAAACATGCTCGGCATTGTCGGAATGGTCGTTGCGATGGGAACGACCCTGTTCCTGCTTCAGGACGACAGCGCGCTAACCTGGGGAGGAATTCTCCTCGCCGTTGCAATCGGCGGAGGCATCGGCGCCGTGATTGCGCGCAAGATTGCAATGACGGCGATGCCGCAGTTGGTTGCGGCGTTTCACTCGTTGGTCGGAATGGCCGCCGTGCTGGTTGCATGGGCGGCGTTTCTCGCGCCGGACGCCTTTGACATCGCCGCGCCGGGCGGCGGCATCCACGGGCTTTCGGCGCTCGAGATGTCGCTGGGCGTCGCAATCGGCGCGATAACTTTCTCGGGCTCGATAATCGCATTTGCGAAACTTCAAGGCGTAATGTCGGGAGCGCCGATATTGCTGCCCGGACGCCATGTCATCAACTTGTTGATTGGCGCGGTGATTCTGCTGGGCATTTTGCTTGTGTCCGTTGATGCGTCCTATCAAACCATTTGGCTGTTTGCGGTTGTCACGCTGCTGAGTTTTTTGATTGGCTTGCTGATCATCATTCCCATCGGCGGCGCGGACATGCCCGTTGTGGTGTCGATGCTGAATTCCTACTCGGGATGGGCTGCGGCGGGAATCGGTTTTACGCTCTCGAACATGGCGCTGATTATTACCGGCGCGTTGGTCGGCTCGTCGGGTGCGATTTTGAGTTACATCATGTGCCGCGGAATGAACCGCTCTTTTATAAGCGTCATTCTCGGAGGCTTCGGCGGCGAGGAAAGCGCGGCCGGCGGAGCGGTGGAGACGCGCTCGGTCAAACAGGGCAACGCTTCGGATGCCTCCTTCATCATGGAGAACGCCGCTTTCGTCATCATCGTTCCGGGCTACGGAATGGCGGTGGCACAGGCGCAGCACGCATTAAGGGAGATGGCGGATATATTAAAGGCCCGCGGCGTGAAGGTCGCCTACGCCATTCATCCGGTTGCCGGACGCATGCCCGGGCACATGAACGTCCTGCTTGCCGAAGCGGGTGTTCCGTATGATGAAGTTTTCGAACTTGAAGATATCAACAGCCAATTCGCCCAGGCCGATGTCGCTTTTGTAATCGGCGCCAACGACGTCACCAACCCGTCCGCCAAAACCGACAAGAGTTCGCCGATTTACGGAATGCCCGTGCTTGATGTTGAGAAGGCGCGCACCGTTTTGTTTTCCAAGCGCGGAATGGGTGCGGGCTATGCGGGCGTTGAGAATGAACTGTTCTTCCGCGACAACACGATGATGTTGTTCGGCGACGCCCGAAAGATGGTCGAGGAGATTGTAAAGTCTTTTTAGGAGGGTTTTTCGCGAATCCTGCTAAAGGATTATCATCATGACAAGAAACCCGATTGCAAACGCAACCGCTACTCCGCCATCGTAAAACGTGGGCTTCGTTTTCATGTTCTTCTCCTGTTGTTTTAGGGTTTAGCGCCGGGAACCGGAGAAGTCGCGCTGTGTCCGCTTGCGGGTGAGTTTTCTAGCGCGTCTCATGGCTTCGGCCTTTTCCCTGGCTCGCTTTTCGGAGGGTTTTTCGTAGGCGGTGCGGAGCTTCATCTCGCGGAAGACGCCTTCACGCTGGAGCTTTTTCTTGAGAACCTTGAGGGCCTGGTCAATGTTATTATCTCGGACGATGATGTACACTGTTGATTCCTTTTGTTTAGGGATATTGTTTGTAGCATGTTGTGTTTCGGGAGTCTAGTCAATGGTGGATGATGCGATGGAAGAGATTCGCGAGCGGATGCTGGCAGCGGCCCTGCAGCATGCCGGAGATGTAGGGTGGGACAAGGCCTTCGAGCGCGCGCTTGAGGGGGAGGACAGCGATATTGGAATTCTGGCATTCGGGAGCGCCAGGGATCTGGTCTTGCATTTTTTCGCCGACGGAGACAGGCGGATGCTGGAAGTTTTGGGAGAAGCGGATTTGGAGGAGATGCGCGTGCGCGACAAGATTCGCTTTGCGGTGAAATCCAGACTGGAGGCGGATTTGGCCCATCGCGAGGCGGTGAGAAGGGGAATATCGTTTTTGTCCTTGCCGGGGATGTTGCCGGCGGGGGTGTCGGCACTATACGGGAGCGCCGATGCGATGTGGCGCGGAATCGGAGACAAATCGGTTGATTTCAACTTCTACAGCAAGCGCAGCATACTGGCCATGGTTCACGGTTCGACGACCTTGTTTTGGCTAGACGACAACAGCGAAGGGCAGGAGGCGACTTGGAAATTTCTGGACAGAAGAATTGAGGATGTAATGTCGTTTGAGGGGGTGAAGGCGAAAGTGCGCGAATCATGCGCGGGAGCCGGAGGCATTTGGGGAATGTTAGGAAGATTACGTTACCCTAATTGATGGTAGCGTTTGCCTGCCGTTTTGATGCAGGAAGCCATGTAACATCCACTCAATTAACTTGCGTAATCCCCGACCTCCCATTTACATTAACCCCATGCAGAAATATTCCCTCTTTTCCCTTCTCAACGGCGCCCTTCACAGCCACGAAAACTGGAAACCCGCATGGCGCTCCCCCGATCCCAAACCCGACTATGACATTGCCGTTATCGGCGCCGGAGGCCATGGTCTCGCCACCGCCTACTACCTCGCCAAAGACCACAACCTCACCAACGTCGTCGTGCTGGAAAAGGGCTGGCTCGGCGGCGGCAATACCGGACGAAACACCACGATCATCCGCTCCAACTATCTCCGCGATGATTCCATCGCCATCTATGAACTCGCCCGCTCCCTCTACGAGAATCTCAGCACAGATTTAAATTTCAACACGATGTTCTCGCCGCGGGGACTTTTGATGCTCTGCCAAACCGAACATGATGTGCGCGCCATGCGCCGCCATGCCTATGCCGGACGCAACAAGGGCCTGGACGTAAAGATGCTCACACCCGCCGAGGTCAAACAACTTGTGCCCTTGCTGAACTGTTCGGCCCAAGCGCGCTATCCCGTTCTCGGCGCACTGTATCAGCCCCGCGGCGGGACCGCGCGCCATGACGCCATCGCATGGGGATACGCCCGCGGCGCCTCCCAACGCGGCGTGGACATCATACAGAACTGCGCGGTTACGGGAATCCGCCGCGAGGGCGACAAGATTGCCGGCGTCGAAACCGAACGCGGCTACATCCGCGCAAACAAAGTCGCCATCGTCACCGCGGGACATGCGGGACAAGTCGCCGAGATGGCGGGGCTGCGTCTGCCCCTTGAGAGCCTCGCACTGCAAGCATGCGTGACCGAACCGCTCAAGCCGTGCCTTGACGTCGTCGTGATGGCGAACACGGTGCACGGATACATCAGCCAGTCGGACAAGGGCGAGTTGGTTATCGGAGGCGGTTCCGACGCCTACAACAACTACTCGCAACGCGGCTCTTTTTCCTCGATTGAACACACCATCACGGCGTTGGTCGAGATGTTTCCGATACTTGCGCGCACCCGGATGCTGCGCCAATGGGGAGGCGTGATTGACATGACCGGCGACCGTTCGCCGATAATTTCCAAAACCGACATCAACGGACTCTATCTCAACTGCGGGTGGGGAACGGGCGGATTTAAGGCCATACCGGGATCAGGCAAAGTATTTGCCGACACCATTGCCAACGACCGCCCGCATCCCTTTGCCGAGCCGTTCGGATTGCAACGCTTCATCACCGGACGCCTGATTGACGAGTCCATCGCCGCGGCGGTCGCGCATTAATATTAAGGAGGCTTGTTATGGATAAAGAAGAACTTAAAAAACGATTCGAAAAAGAGATGCATCAGGTCTATAAAAATGTAACGAAAATACATCACCCTCCAACCTATCTTTTGAGATTAATAGACGATAATGGAGGGTTTGCCGCTGCTGTCATATTACTGGAAAAATCAGAACCCTCTCAGACTTTCTTTACTTTGTGGGAATTAAATCGTCTTGACTTATCGGTTGAGACTCTCGTTCTAAAAGAGCCTTGGCGGCAATTGTTCGAACAGAGACATCTTGACGAAGCGGAAAGGCGACTTAAAGACCTCAATTATAACCCATACAAAAACTAGGAAATGCGCGTCATGTTAATTATCTGTTATCCTGTTTGCGGCATGGCCGGTGACGAGGAACACATCCATTGGCCTGCAAGTCATGGTGCATCCATTCCGGCCGAAACCCAACTTGACGAGTCCATTGCCGCGGCGGTCGCGCATTGATGCCAAGGTGGCTTGTTATGGACAGAGGAAAACTTAAAAAAGAACTTGAGCCGGGCGGCATGTTTCTATTTGTTGCCAATACAGCATACGCTTTTGTAAAAACCGCCGTCATATTTACCTGTGTCCTGGTTTTTGGCACTCTGATTGCGCTTGAAATAACTCGGTGGGTTTGACTCGTATGAAAAACAGGAGACGCACATCATGTTAATTATCTGTTGTCCTGTTTGCGGCGTGGCCGGTGACGAAGAAGAATTCCACTATGGCGGCGAGGGACACATCCGTCGGCCTGCAAGTCACGACGCATCCATTTCGGACGAAGCCCAGCGCGATTATCTTTACATTCGGGAAAACCCGCGCGGGCTGCTTCGAGAGCGCTGGCTGCACCAACGCGGATGCGGGAAGTGGTTTCACGCGGTGAGAGACACGGTAACCCAGGAGATTCTCCTGGTCTATCCCATCACCGATCCGCCCGCCGACTTGGAGAAACTCGAAGCCGAACGGGCAAAAAGGGAAGCCACATGACCGGATCGAAACGCATCACCGACAACACCGGCGCCTTCGGGCATTGGATCGACGGCGGCATCGATAACGCTACGCCTTTGTCGTTTCGTTTCGACGGCAAAGAGTATTCCGGATTTAAAGGGGACACTCTTGCATCGGCATTGCTGGCGAATAATGTTCGATTGCTGGGACGCAGTTTTAAATACCACCGGCCCCGGGGAATTCTTGGCGCCGGATGCGAAGAGCCCAACGCGCTTGTCGGCGTCGGTACCGGCACGGCACGCGAGCCAAATCTGCGCGCAACACAGGTTGAACTCTACGACGGGCTTGAGGCCGTAAGCCAGAACCGCTGGCCGTCGCTGCGCTTCGATATCGGCGGCGCGCTCGGGTGGGCGGGGCGGATGTTTCCGGCAGGCTTTTACTACAAAACATTCTTATGGCCGCAACGTCTCTGGCCTTTTTACGAGGGAATCATTCGCAGGATTGCGGGGCTGGGAAAACTTGAGACACGCGGATTTCGTGCATCAGACGCCACCGCTCCGATACCTCCTGCCGCCGATGACTGCGAACAAATGCACGTGTTTTGTGACGTGTTGGTCGTGGGAGCGGGCCTGGCGGGAATATCCGCGGCGAGGACGGCGGCGGAATCCGGCGCGCGGGTGATTCTCGCGGACGAAAACGCACAAGCGGGCGGACGCAGCTTCGAAGATCATGAGCAGACCGAAGGCGTTGCGGCGCACGAGTGGGCTCAAAGCGAGATGGATGCATTGCGTGAAAAAGGAAACGTCGTGATTTTGCCGCGCACAACAGTTTGCGGTCACTACGACCACAATTTCCTTTTAATGCTGGAGCGGGTCGGCGAGCATGATCCGGGCGTGCTGTCCCGACCGGGCGCGATCCGCCGGAGACTTTGGCGCGTTCGCGCACGCCGTGTGATTTTAGCGAGCGGAGTATTGGAGCGGCCGTTGCTGTTTGCACACAATGACAGGCCCGGCGTGATGTTGTCATCTGCCGTGCGGGCGTATTTGCGCCGCTACGGCGTTGCACCGGGAACACGCGCAATAATCGCAACGAACAACGATGATGCCTACCTGACGGCGCTGGATTTGCACGCGGCGGGTGTTGAGATTGCCGGCATTGCGGACATGCGTGACGCCCCCGATGCCGCGCTGCTCTCGCGCATGAAAGATGCGGGCATTGAGGTGATGGCGGGCAGCGCTGTGGTTGAGGCGGAAGGCAAGCGCAACGTTTCGAGCGTTCTGGTTTCGCAGTTGCGTGCATCGGGAAGGCCGGCGATTCGTCCGCGCAGGATTGCATGCGATCTGGTTGCAATGAGCGGGGGCTTCACGCCTTCGCTGCATTTGTGGTCGCATGCGGGAGGAACATCAAAGTGGGACGAGAGTCGCGATGCGTTTTTTCCCCGCAAACACATGCAGTCGATGTTGACGGCCGGAGCGGTTATTGGCGTAGAGGGGGCGGATGCGTTGCGCGCGTCGGGAGAACAAGCCGGACGCCTCGCCCTCAAGGAAATCGCACACGAAGACGACGGACACAGGCTTTCGGGCGCCCGTGTTCTTGATGCTCCCGCGCCGACGACGAAAACACCGGGGCGGTTGATACCGGGACGCTCGAGCAATGTGGCGGGACGAAAGCATTTTGTGGATTTTCAAAATGACGTCACCGTTGCAGACGTCGAACTGGCGGCGCGCGAAGGGTATCACTCGGTGGAATTGTTAAAGCGTTACACCACCACCGGCATGGCGACCGACCAGGGCAAAACATCGAACTTGAACGCCATTGAGATTTTGTCGGACAGCCTCGGTACGGCGAGCGAGAACCTCGGCACGACAACCTTCCGCCCGCCCTATACGCCTTTGCCGCTGGACGCGATAACGGGGATGCGCCGGGGAGAATTGTTTGATCCGTCCAGGCGCACGCCGATGACTTCGTGGCATGAAGCCCATGGCGGCGATCCGGAGCCGGTCGGACAGTGGCTGCGGCCTTATTGTTACCGGCGCGGCGAGGAGACCCGCGAGCAGGCGATTGAGCGCGAAATAAAAACAACGCGATCGGCGGTGGGGATGATTGACCTGTCGACGCTGGGAAAGATTGAGATTCAAGGACCGGATGCGGGCGTCTTTCTCGATCGCGTTTACACGAACATGATGTCGAATCTCGGTATCGGAAAATGCCGTTACGGATTGATGTTGAATGAAAACGGATTTTTGTTTGACGACGGCGTTGTCGTGCGGCTGAGCGAGGACCGCTTTTTGTTGCACACAACGAGCGGAAATGCGGATGTGATCGTTGCATGGCTGGAAGAGTGGCATCAAACCGAATGGTATGATTTGAACCTGTTTATCACTTCGGTCGGGGAACAGTGGGCGCAGATCGGTTTGGCCGGTCCCCGTTCGCGCGAGATTTTGGAATCGCTTGAAAGCGACATCGACTTTTCCCGCGATTCGTTTGCATTCTTGACGATGAAGACGGGCACGCTGGCGGGAATGCCGGTCCGGATTTACCGCATCAGTTTCACGGGCGAATTATCCTTCGAAATTGCGACGCCGTCGCGTTGCGGCGGAGATATGTGGGAGCGGTTGCTCAAAGCCGGAGAATCGTGCGGCATTTGCGCGTTCGGAACGGAAGCGCTTCATGTGATGCGCGCGGAGAAGGGCTTCATCGTGATTGGCGACGAAACGGACGGACAGGTTACACCGCATGACCTGGGCCTGGGCTGGGCGGTTTCGAAGAAGAAAAAAGATTTTCTCGGCAAGCGTTCGCTGGAGCGCAGCCACTTGTCTTCGGAGGGACGCTTGCAGCTGACCGGGTTGTTTACGGAGGATCCTGAATTCGTCCTGCCGGACGGCTCCTACGCGCTTGAAGGAGGCCGGATGATAGGACATGTGACTTCGAGTTACTGGTCGCCGGCCTTGCAGCGATCGATAGCGATGGCATTGATAGAAAACGCACGCGCGCGGCAGGGCGAGAGCATCACCATCAAGCTTGAGGATAAAGACGTTAGTGCGAAGTTGGTTGATTGTTGTTTTTATGATCCCGAGGGAGAACGTCAAAATGTCTGAACTGCTGCTGGATATTAAAGAACATGAATATGTAGGCGGCATGATCGACCTGCGTCTGCGCAACGCGGACGAAAAAAGTTTGTCCGCACTGGAAGAAGTGCTGGGAATCGGGCTGCCCCTCAAACCGCGCCGCTCTGTTGTAGAGGGCAAGCGCGAGGCAATTTGGATGTCGGTGGATCAGTGGCTGGTGTTTTTGCCGAGGGAGGATCTTGATGCGCTTTTGCAATCGCTTGAAGAGTTGCGCGCCAGTTCGGGAATGAATCTGATGGCAACGGACATGTCGGATGCGCGCAGCGTGATTGTTCTGCGCGGAGACGGGGTGCGCGAGGTTTTGATGAAAGGAATTGCGGTTGATTTTCTTGCGTTCTCGGTCGGCGAGGTTCGAAGATGTTCCCTGGGGGGTGTTGCGGTTTTGGTAAGATGTTGCGAAGAAGATGTTTTTGAAGTTTTTATGTTCCGTTCGTATTTAAACTTTGTATCGGATTGGCTGAACCGCGCCGGTGCGAGTGCGGCGGCGGTGAAATTGTTTCACGAATAATTTTTGATTTGCATTAGGTTCCGCGCCGCCGGCGCCTCCGCTCGCGCGCCGGCTCTTCTTCTTTCCGGACTTCCGGCAACGTAACAACCTTCCCCAGCTTCGGATACCCGTGCTTCTCGTGCGGAAACGCCATTGCCTCGACAAAATGCTCTTGGAATTTCGGCTCCATCGCCGTCTCCACTTTCTCGACACGACGAACCACCGCCTCGATTTCGGCGCGCGCGGCCGCATTCAACAGGGCGATTCGGGTGCCGGTTCCCGCGGCGTTCCCCGCCGAGACCACCTTGTCCACCGAACAATCCGGCACCAATCCGATTGCCAGCGCATACAAAGGATCGATGTGCGAACCGAACGCTCCCGCCAGCACAATCCGCTCGACCTCTTCGATTTCCAAATGATCCATAAGCAAACGCACCCCTGCATGCAACGCCGCTTTCGCCAGTTGAATCGCCCGCACGTCTTCTTGCGTTATGACGATGCTTGCACGCTCGCCGTCGCCTTCGTGCAGCACCCATGAGAAGGTTCTGCCTTCGGCGCGAACGCGTGATGTCCGCTCCGCCATGTTGCCATCGATAACTCCGTTGCGCGTAATGATGCCGCTGAGAAACATTTCGCCGAGCGCCTCGACGATTCCCGACCCGCATATGCCGCTGATGCCGATGTCGGCGGCGACCTCGGCGAAACCGTCTTCATTTGACCAAAGATCGCTCCCGATGATTTTGAATTTAGGCTCGAGGGTTTCTCGGTCGATTCGAACGCGCTCAACGGCGCCGGGCGCGGCGCGTTGGCCGCACTGGATTTGCGCGCCTTCGAAAGCGGGCCCGGTCGGCGAGGATGCCGCCAGCAGGCGCTCCCGGTTTCCGAGAATGATTTCGGCGTTGGTGCCGACATCAACAATGAGTGTTATTTCCTCGGCGAGATGCGGCGCCTCGGACAAAATCACCGCGGCCGCGTCGGCGCCGACATGTCCGGCGATGCAGGGCAGTGCGTAATACCGTGCGCCGGGATTGAGTTCAATGTTGATGTCCCGCGCGAATCCTTCCATTGCGATTCCGGATGCAAGCGCGAAGGGCGCGCCGCCGAGTTCGACAGGATCAATCCCCAGCAGCAAATGATGCATGATGGGGTTGCCGGCAATCGCGATATCGAAAATGCTGTCGCGGCCGACTTCGGCGGCATCGCACAGTTTGGTGACGAGTTCGTTGATGGCTTCGCGCACCACGGATGTCATCTCAACATCGCCGCCGGGATTCATCATAATGTAGGAGACCCGGCTCATAAGGTCTTCGCCAAACCGGATTTGCGGATTCATCATTCCCTCGGAAGCAAGGATGTTTCCGCTTGCAAGGTCGCAGAGATGCGCGGCAATGGTTGTGGAACCGACATCAACGGCGAGACCGAGGGCCTGGTCGTGGAAGCCCGGCCACAACGCACACAGGAGCTCGCGCGGAGGCGTCGTGCGCTCGACCTGGTGGAGCACGGCGGTGACGTTCCACTTGCCGGCCCGCAAGGTTTTTTGCAGGGACGGAAGAAGCGCGGAGTCGTAGGACGCGCTCGCGTCCCATTGCTGTTCAAGGCCGTCGAGGAGACGTTCGAGGTCGCTGCGGGGTTTTACCATGTCGGGCTGTTCGACTTCGACAAAGCAAAGTCTCACGAGCGGATCGACCTCGATGTCCCGTGCATCGGCTTGTTTGCGGACGAGTTGTCTGTACCGCTGCGATTCCGGCGGCACGTCAATAACGACGTCGCCTTGTATCAGGGTCGAGCAACCGAGTCTCCGGCCGGTCTGGAGCGTGCGCTTTTCGGCGTAGCGTTTTTCAACCGCGGAGAAAGGCGAGAGATTCTTTTCCGAGGAGGTTATGGAGTGTTTGGCAAACTCGCCCTGTGCAAGAACGATCTGGCACCGTCCGCAGATGCCCCTGCCGCCGCACACGGAATCGAGGTCAACCCCGAGCTGGCGCGCGGCGTCCAGCAGGGAGGTTCCCGCCGGAATGTGCCCGCGTTTACCGGAAGGCGTAAAGACGACATAGGGATCGTTTTCGTCTTTTGACATTTTCCAAAGGCGCTATCGCGTCACTCCCTTCGGGCCCGGGCGCGCCGGCGTTCCCGGGTCCGCCCCGAAGCTTCGCCCTCGCCTTGTGCGGCGCGGTTTTTCGCAAGCCATTGCTTGCAGTTCGGGTCGTTTCCGTTGAGCACGTTGGCGGCGAGAATTGCTTCGCGCTCCTGCTGGTGGATCGGGTTCATGATGGCGGAAGTCATGCCGACGCAGGACGCCATTGCAAGGAAGGATGCATTCATGACGTGACGATTGGGAAGTCCGAAGCTGATGTTGGAGGCCCCGCAGGTGGAGTTGACCTTGAGTTCGTCGCGCAACCTCCGCAACAGCGCGAAGACTTGTTTGCCCGCGGTGGACATTGCGCCAACGGGCATAACGAGCGGATCGACAATGACGTCATTGCGTTTGATTCCGTGGTCCTCGGCGCGCTCGACGATTTTCTTGGCAACATCAAATCGCACGTTCGGATCTTCGGAGATGCCGGTTTCATCGTTGGAGATGGCAACGACGGCCGCATCGTATTTTTTCACCAACGGAAGCACGCGTTCCATGACCTCGTCTTCGCCGGTCACGGAATTGACGAGAGGACGCCCTTTGTAGACGGCCAAACCCGCCTCAAGGGCTTCAATAATGGAGGAATCAATGGAGATGGGCACGTCGGTGAGGCTTTGTACGAGTTGTATGCATTCCGCGAGAATGCGCGGTTCGTCGGCGAGGGGAATGCCCGCGTTAACATCAAGCATATTGGCGCCGGCCTCGACCTGCGCGATCGCATCGGCTTCAACGGTTGCGTAGTTGCCTTCACGCATCTCTTCGGCGAGACGTTTGCGACCGGTCGGGTTGATGCGTTCGCCGATGATGCAGAAGGGATGTCCAAAGCCGATGATGAATTCTTTGCTTTGCGAGGATACGATGGTTTCAGTCATGATGGTTATTCTTCCTTGTTTGTTTCAAACCCGTTTTGCTGGATGAGTTGGTTGAGTCTCGTGTTGGGGTATTCCGTTTCGATTTTTTCACGTATTTGTTCGAGGGCTTTGTTGATGTCCTCGTCGCCGTCCCAATCCTGCTGCGTGCGACGCCATTGTTGAAGATATTCGTCCGACCCCGAGAGTCCCGAAACCATGGCGCACTTGTCGATGGCTTTCTCGAAACGCTCGGGCAGCGGAGCGGAGTGCTTGGCCCGCCCGCTGCGTAGAATACATTGGGCGGGAATGTCCCGCCAATAGATAATTTGAAGTTGCATTTATTCTTTCTTTAATTCGGTGAAATCGTATATCATGGAAGGAGGAGCGGAGGAACTCGAAAATTTTGCGGAGCCGACAGATGGTGGAAGATTCTGGCACAAGAAAGGGACGAGGGGAAGGACGCCGCGACGGCGCGCGGCGCGGGAGAGCCGCCCGTGCGGCCGAACGCAAGGAGGACGGCGGCGGCAAGCTGGGGCATATCCGCCGCAAAATCCCCTACTACGAGCCCTTTGATGAAGAGACCCTGGCACTGATAGAGAACAACGCGGACATCGTGCTGGAGGAAGTCGGCGTGGAGTTCCGCAACGACGAGGAAGCCTTGTCCTTGTGGAAGGAGGCGGGAGCGGATGTGAAGGGCGAACTTGTTCGAATCCCCAAGGGGCTGTGCCGCAAGCTGCTCGAGACGGCGCCGCGCGCATTCACCCAGCATGCACGCAACCCGGAACGCTCGGTGGAATTCGGCGGAAAAAACACGATATTCGCACCGGTCTACGGACCTCCCTTTGTGCGCGACCTGGAAGGGGGCAGACGTTATGCCACCATTGAGGACTTCCGCAATTTCGTCAAACTCGCCTACATGCACCCGAACATGCACCACTCCGGCGGAACCGTGTGCGAGCCCACCGACATCCCCGTTAACAAGCGCCATTTGGACATGGTTTATTCGCACATCCGCTATTCGGACATGCCTTTTATGGGTTCGGTGACGCATCCGCTTCGTGCCGAGGACAGCGTATCGATGGCAAAGGTGGTTTTCGGCGAGAAGTTCGTGGATGAAAACTGCGTGATGGTTTCGCTCATCAACGCGAACTCGCCGCTGACCTTTGACGACACCATGCTGGGAGCGTTGAAAGTTTACGCCAGGGCGGGACAGGCCACACTGGTCTCTCCCTTCGTGCTGGCCGGAGCGATGACCGCGGTTACGATTGTCGGCGAATTGACGCAGATATTGGCGGAAGCCCTGGCGGGAATGGCGATGACACAGCTGATTCGCCCGGGCGCGCCGGTTGTGTTCGGTTCGTTTGCGAGTTCGATGTCGATGCAATCGGGCGCGCCCACGTTCGGCACGCCGGAGCCGGCTCTGGTTCTATACGGGATGTCGCAATTGGCGCGTCGCATCGGCGTGCCGTTCCGCTCGGGAGGATCGCTGACCGGCGCGAAGGTGCCGGACGCGCAGGCGGCGAGCGAGAGCGCGCAAACGTTAATGCCGACGATTTTGAGCGGCGTGAATTTCGTGCTTCACAGCGCGGGCTGGCTGGAAGGCGGACTCGTTTCTTCCTATGAAAAATTCATCCTGGACGCCGACCAGCTCGGCATGATGCAGCGCATGTGCGAAGGCATCGACACTTCCCCCAACGGGCAAGCCATGGACGCCATTCGGGAAGTCGGGCCGGGCAGCCACTTCCTCGGTTCGGCGCACACGCTGGCAAATTTTGAAACCGCTTTTTACCGCTCGGCGGTTGCGGACAACAATTCCTTCGAACAATGGCTCGCGGAGGGAAGTTTGGGAACGGATGCGCGCGCATCAAAATTGTGCAAAGAAATGCTGGCGTCTTACGAAGCTCCGCCCATTGACCAGGGCATCGACGACGCGCTGAAAGAATTCATCAAGAAAAAGAAAGATTCGATGCCTGATGCTTTCGCGTAAGGACGACGACTACGTTGCCGGCGAATCAGCCGGCTCGTGCTTGTGCGGCGGCGTTCGCTATCGGGTGCTTGGCGGAATGCGAGGCGTGGTCGCGTGCCATTGCGGACAGTGCCGCAAGCAAACCGGATCCTACATGACGGCAACGCGCGTGCGGGTTGAAGACTTCGAGCTTGAGGACAACGAAAACCTGGTCGAGTGGTATCGCTCCAGCGAAAATGCGCGGCGGGCGTTTTGCCGCCGTTGCGGCTCAACCCTGTTTTGGCAAAGCGACAAAAAACTCGAAACCGTTTCGATAGCGGCGGGCGGGCTTGATGTGCATCCCAAGGAACTGGGCGTTGTTGAGCATATCTTTGTCAACGACAAAGCCGACTGGTTTCACCTCCCCGAGGATGAGGAACGGCGCGAAGGCTGATTTCCCGCCGCCGCAATGCGCCAGATCGCCTGGCGGCATAGCGATATGTCCGCTCCCGCGCCGCTTTTACATTCGAGCTCGGCCTCCGAAAGCAATGTCAGCGCCCTGTCGAGTCGCTTGCGCGGCCAACGGCGCAATTGTTCGGCGACGATGTCCTTGCGAAAGAAGGGAATCGGCGGCCGTGTTTTTTCGATGGCGGAAACCGGGCTTTCGCCCCGCTCGATCTGGCTGGCGAGCGCGTGAATTCGCCGCGTGGAAGCCCCGACCGCGTTCAAGATTCGTATGGCGACGGCTCCGGCCTGCAGCGCGGATTGAAAATTCCGCTCAAGCCGGTCCATTTTTCCAAGCAGCATGGCATCGGCGATGTCATCAATCCGCCAGGCGGCCGTATCCCCGATGACGGCATGCACGTCTTCAAGCGTTATGGTGCGCGGCTCGCCGGTTGCCGGCCCCATGTAAAGCACAAGCTTTTCCAGTTCCTGCCGGCTGACTCCATGGTCCGAACCGAGGTTTTCAACGAGATAATTGAGGGCGGCACCGTCAATGTTGAGTTGCGCCTGCTTGCATTGCGTTTGTACGAGGGACCGGCGCGCCGACACATTGTCTTCATAACAGGGAATGGAGGCGGCGCGGGGCGATGTTTCCGCAAGTTTTCGCAGTTTGGACCGCGGCGGCAATTCGCCGGCAAGCGCAACGACGAGAGTGTCGCTGTTGGTGGATTCCAGCAAAGGTTCGAGCAACGTTGCGAGCTTGTCGCCTGCGGGCTGGATTCGGATGACACGCCTGCCTCCCATCATTGCAAGGGCGTTGATGTCGTCCGCGAGCTTGGGAGGATCGCCGAGCAGCTGGTCTTCGCTCCATCTGGAAATACGAAACGGATCGGCGGAGTCGGGACAGATGGCGGCGGTTGCTTGCTGCGCACGCGCGGTGACGAGTCCGCTGTCGGGACCATACAGAAGAATGAACCGCAGATCTTCCGGCGGCGCATTAATGATTTTGTTGATTTCGTTGGCTCTGGGTTTCATTGCGGTATTACGGTATGGATGCAAGGGTGAGTTCACGCCAGATGCGCCCTGCAAGTTCCCTTGCGGCGCGTTCTTCCGCATTGCGCAACGCGACTTCGTTTACGAATCCGTTGCGCTGGCGGTTGTATGCGGCGGAGACGAGAGCGGAGCCGGATGCGAGCACGGTGTCGGCGTTGAAAAGCCGATAATCCCCGGTGAGGCGCACGGACGACCGGATGACGTTGGAGTCGCGCTGCACCAGCAAATCTTCGCGTGCCTGTTCGAGGGTGATGACAAGCCGGTGCGGCGTGCTTATCCCGCCGCCCTGGCGGTCGCGAATGAATCTGCCGACCTGCCAGCCGATGGCGGTCTGCGGAACTTCGACTTCCGCGCCGCGCAATGATTCGATCCACGACTCCTGCGAGATGCCGGCGTCCCCGTAAACCGGCTGAAAGCCGCAACCGGCCAGCATGAACAGTGTCGCGATGAGCGCGAGCCTACCCACCTCTCACTACCAGGTTGACAAGGCGGTCCGGCACAAAGACGGTGCGCTCGAGTTTGCCGTCGCCGAGGGCGTGCATGACGGCATCAATCTGCCGCGCCTGCTCCGTGACGGATTCCTGCTGCGCGCCGCGGGGGACGCGCAACTCGCCTCGACGCCGGCCGTTGACCTGAACAACGATGGTTGTTTCGGATTGCTCAAGCAGCGATGCATCCGCTTCGAGCCACGACTCTCCCGCAAGCAACGACTCGTGTCCGAGGATTTGCCAGCAGCTTTCGCACAGGTGCGGGACGACGGGAGCGGAGAGTCGCACCATCGCTTCAAAAGCCTCGCGCAGCGCCCATCCGCCGCCTTCCTGCGTATCCTCGTCTTCGCTTAAAAACGAACTTATGTGGTTTGCAAGCTCGTGAATGCGCGCAACGGCCCTGTTGAATCGCAATCCCTTCAGGTCGTCGCTCACAGACTTGATGCATGCATGCGTTTCCCGCCGCAGTTTTACCGCGGTTTCGGAAAACTTTTTCGGCTGCTTGCTCCCGGCGGGCGCAAGCTTGTCGATATTCTCCGCAACCAGCCGGTGGAACCGCTTAAGAAATTTGAACGCGCCCTGGATGCCCGCTTCCGTCCATTGAACGTCCCGTTCGGGAGGCGAGTCCGAGAGCATGAACCACCTTGCGGTATCGGCGCCGTATTTTTGAATGATGTCGCCCGGATCAACGGTGTTGCGTTTGGATTTGGACATCTTCTCCGCGGGGCCGATGCTTACCTGCGTTTCGGGCGCATCACGAAGAAAGGCCTTGCCTTCGCGCCAGGTGATTTCGTTGGGAGCGGCCCAACTGCCGTCGGGGGTCTTGTAGGTTTCATGGCAAACCATCCCCTGCGTGAACAGGTTTGCAAAAGGCTCGTCAATGTTGATGTGTCCGCATTGGCGCATAGCGCGCGTGAAGAAGCGCGAGTAAAGCAGATGGAGGATTGCGTGTTCAACGCCGCCGATATACTGGTCGACGGGCATCCAATAGTCGACGCCGGCCCGGTCGGTCGGCGAATCATCCGGCGCGCCGCAAAAGCGCGCAAAATACCAGGACGAATCAACGAAAGTATCGAATGTATCGGTTTCGCGCACCGCCGGCTTTGAACAAGAAGGGCATGCCACATGCTTCCATGCCGGATGACGCTCGAGCGGGTTGCCGGGCGCATCGAAGCTGATGTCGTCGGGAAGCAGCACGGGAAGTTGTTCGCGCGGCACAGGAACGGCGCCGCAATCGTCGCAATGGATCATGGGGATGGGGCATCCCCAATATCGCTGCCGCGAGACTCCCCAGTCGCGCAGGCGGAATCGCACGACCTTCTCGCCTTGCCGGATTGCTTCAAGCCGTTTGGCGATTTCCTTTTTGGCGTTTTCAATGCTCATGCCATCGAGAAAACCGGAGTTGCACATAACGCCTTCGCCGAGATAAGCCTCTTCCTTGATTTCAAACGTTTCGACATTCGCATCGGCGGGCGCAACAACGGGAATGACGTCAAGGCTGTATTTCCGCGCGAAGTCGAGGTCGCGCTGGTCGTGGGCGGGACAACCGAAGATGGCGCCCTCCCCGTAGCCCATCAGCACGAAGTTCGCGACATAGACCGGCAGGCGCACGCCTTCACGGAACGGATGATGCGCGGAAAGTTTTGTTTTGAATCCCGCTTTTTCTTTTCGTTCGATTTCCTCTTCGCTCATGCCGCCGCGCCGGCATTCCTCGATGAAGCCGCCCAGCGCTTCGTCGCTCTCGGCGAGTTTCGCGCTTAGTGGATGTTCCGGCGAGAGCGCGAGGAAGGTTGCACCGAAGATGGTATCGGCCCGCGTCGTGAAAACGTCAACGTTCTCGCCGCCCTCAAGATTCCACCGCATCCGCACGCCTTCGGAACGGCCGATCCAATTTCGCTGCATTCGGCGCACTTTGTCGGGCCATTGATCAAGATCGTCAATGGCAACAAGCAAGTCCTCCGCCATTTGGGTTATACGAAAGAACCACTGCTTGAGAGCGCGCTTCTCGACGGGAGCGCCGGAGCGCCATCCGCATCCGTCGATAACTTGTTCGTTGGCGAGAACCGTTTGGTCAACCGGGTCCCAGTTCACCATGGATTTTTTGTGGTAAACGAGTCCTTTTTCGAGAAATTCGAGAAACATCTCCTGCTCGTGCCGGTAATAGGACGGGTCGCAAGTAGCGAGTTCCCGCTCCCATTCCAAAGACAATCCCATCTTTTGCAGTTGCGAGCGCATGTTGTCGATGTTTGCGTATGTCCATTTTGCCGGATGCGTTTTCTTTTCGATGGCGGCATTTTCGGCAGGCATCCCGAAGGCGTCCCATCCCATCGGGTGCAGCACATTAAATCCTTGCGCGCGCTTGAAGCGCGCGACGGCGTCGCCCATCGCATAGTTGCGCACATGCCCCATGTGGATGCCGCCGGACGGATAGGGAAACATCTCAAGTACATAGTATTTTTTTCGCGCGGGATCCGGCGGACCGGCCCGGAAGATGCCCTCGTCGTCCCACTTGCGCTGCCACAAGGCCTCGTCGCGCTGGGGATTATAAGAGATGTTTCCGGGGTTGTCGGACAAGGCCGGGCTTATCCGCCTTCTTGTTGATTGAGCCATAAGGTCCGCAATTCCCTTGCACGCGACAGGATGGTGGTCTCGAGTTGGATGTGAACGTTTTCGTCCGTAACGGCATCGGTCCAAATGCCCGCGGTGCTTTGTTCTTGCCGGAAGACGGAGACACGCAACGCGCCGACGCGGAGATCCTTGTCCAGAATGTATGCGACGACCTTGAAACGTTCGTTGGGAGCCTGGGGATTGTTGTGCCAGTCCGTGATAACGACTCCGCCGAAGGGGTCCGCGGAAGCGAGCGGCATGAAGGAAAGGGTATCAAGGGTCGCGCGCCACAGGAAAGAATTGACGGAAAGCCCCGTCACGGTGTCTACGGATGTGGAGTCCGTCGGGTTTGTGTTGAAAAGGGAGATTCCCTTTTTACCGCCGAAAATTCCCTTCGGCGGATTGTTCGGGTCGGGAGCCGGGTCGTATTTTCCGAACTCGCCGGCGGAGGACGGATATGATTCGCTGTCGGCGGCGGTGAAGACTTCGCCCATGGCGAGCAGGGTTTCACCGGGGGCCTCAATGGTTGAGTCGGGATAAGGGTCAAAGCTTCCCTGTTCCGGCGGAGCCTGGAAAAGCGCGAGGTCCTCAAGGTCTCCGGTTTGCGGTTTTTCGGATGTGTCCTCGGCGGCTATGGAAGCGAACATGTCTTGCGAGGCGTAATCGGTTTCCTCGAGGTTGAGAACGGCGACTTGTTCGAAGAGTGACAGTTCGTCTACGTTCGCAACGGGCTCGGCAGCGTCGGTTTGCCCACTCGAGCCGGCCGGCTCGGCGCTTTGTGCGAATCCGGTGGTGGTGGTAACAAGGTTCGCGAAAGAGGATCCGATGGCTGTTTGCTGCGCGGAAGTTCCGGCGGCCTCGCCGGCGGGCTCTTCGACAACGACCGCAAACGGCCCTCTTCTGGCAACGGGGCTTTCCTCGGCAACTTCAATTTCAATTTCTTCGGAGACCGGTTGTTCGATGGGTATGATTTCCCCGACGGTCTCGGCCGGCTGGTCGACGGACGCCACGGGAGCCGGCTCTTCGGCGGGCTCGGTTTCCGCAACGGTCTCGACCCGGTTAATAATCGCCTCGAGAGAAAACTGCTCAACGGGCACGATTTCCGTAACGGCCTGGATGATTTGCCCGAAGAAGGATGTAGGCGCGGATTCTTCGGCGGGTGCGGTTTCCGCAACGGTCTCAACCGGTTCCGCAGGTGCGGATTCTTCGGCGGGCGCGGTTTCCGCAACAGTCTCGACCGGCTCTGCAGGTGCGGATTCTTCGGTGGGGGAACTCTCCACGACCGCCTCAATCTGCTCAACAAACGACGAGGGAGCGGGCTCCTCCCCGGCCGGCGCGACTTCCGCAACGGCCTCGGCCGGTTCCGCAGGTGTCTCCGGAACGGATTCTTCAACGGGCGTAATTTCCACGATGGCCTCAATCTGCTCAACAAACGACGAAGGGGCGGGCTCCTCCTCGGCCGGCGCGACTTCCGCAACGGTCTCGACCGGCTCGTCGGATGCCGCGGGAACGGAATCTTCAACAGCAATCTCGGTGGTTTCGCTTTCTTCAGCCGCTGTTTCCTCAACGGTTTCTCCATCGGCGGCAATCTGCCTGAAGACCGGGGTTCCTTCGGGAATGATCAGCGGCTTCGGCGCCGGAACAATTTCAAACGGCATGTCGGACGGGGTCGTTAAAGCCGGCGAGTCGGCATCGGCCGTTTCGACCGGCTCTTCGGGGCCCGGCTCTTCGATGGCAATCTCGACTTCTTCCTCAACCGCGGCTTCCGTCTCCTCGGCGACTTCCGTTGTCGGCGCGGGGGCGGCCTCTGTTTCTTCAACGACTTCCACTTCCGGTTCGAAAGACGGCGCTTCAACAACTATCCGCGCCGGTTCGGGAAGGACTTCCGTTTCCTCAACGACTTCCACCGTCGGCTCGGGGGCGGCCTCTGTTTCCTCAACAACTTCCACCGTCGGCTCGGGAGACGGCGCTTCAACAATTATCCGCGCCGGTTCGGGGACGGCTTCCGTCTCCTCGGCAACTTCCGTCGTCGGCGCGGGGGCGGCCTCTGTTTCCTCAACAACTTCCACCGTCGGCTCGGGAGACGGCGCTTCAACAATTATCCGCGCCGGTTCGGGGACGGCTTCCGTCTCCTCGGCAACTTCCGTCGTCGGCGCGGGGGCGGCCTCTGTTTCCTCAACAACTTCCACCGTCGGCTCGGGAGACGGCACTTCAACGATTATCCGTTCCGGTTCGGGGACGGCTTCCGTCTCCTCGGCTACTTCCGTTGTCGGCGCGGGGGCGGCCTCTGTTTCCTCAACGACTTCCACCGTCGGTTCGGGAGACGGCACTTCAACGATTATCCGCTCCGGTTCGGGGAGAACTTCCGTTTCCTCAACGACCTCCACTGCCGGCTCGGGAGACGGCGTCTCGACAATTTCCTGCACCGGTTCGGACGCGGCTTCCGCAACGGACTCTTCGATAACAACCTC
>JAPOUU010000027.1 GCA_026708505.1 Hyphomicrobiales bacterium
AAACTTGTAAAAGCCCTGTAAAATCGTCTTGCGGAGTCGGCGGTTTGATGCTACTCCCTTCTAGGACGGGAGGCGCCGATGGCAATCCCTCCGCATAACCAAAACCGATTAGGAGGCCGGAATCATGACAAGAATTTTCCCTTTTGCAACAAGCATCATTGCCATCGCGCTTGCGTTCGCGCTCCCGCCCGTGCAAGCCAGTGCCCACGACCACGTTTCCAGTGAATGGGCGAATCTTCTCTTTATTCCCAACCGCGATTCCGATGACGTCGCCGTTGTTGATACGCGGACCGACACGCTCGTCGCACGCATTCCCGTTGGCGCAACACCGCACCAGGTCACTCTTGCGCCCGCATTGGGCAAGATTGCCGTTACCAACAGCGGCGATGACACGCTTTCCATTGTCGATCTCAAGCGCATGCAAACAACTGCAACGCTTACGCTCGGCAATACGCCCGAACACATGCAACTCCATCCCGAGGGCGAAGTCGTCGCCGTCGGCAATATCGAAGGGGGAACCATCTCGCTCGTATCCCTGCGTGAAGAGACCGAACTCCATCGCATCACCGGATTGCACGAACCGCACAACATGACCTTCAGTCCGGACGGCAAAAGCCTCTATGTCGGCAACCTTGGTGCCAACTTCGTCTCCGTCATCAATGTCGAAAGCGCGAAGTTGACCGAACAGATTCCCGTCGGCTCCGGGCGCGCCACCGCATCGCTGGACGCACACGACGAACACCAGGGCATCATTGATGTTACCGCAAGCCCGGACGGATCCTTGGGCTTTGCGGCGTTCGGCGATGGCGACACGCTCGGCGTCTTTGACTTGCGCACGAGCGAGCGAATTGCTTCACGTCCCACCGGCGACCTGCCGTGGCGGGCCTATCCTTCCGCCAACGGCGCCTACATGATCGTGCCGAACAACGGGGACAGAACCGTCTCCATCTTCGAAGCGGGCGCGCCTTTTGAGGAGGTTGCGCGCGTGGACGGTGCGGAGGGCATGACCGGCGTCAACACAAGTCACGATACCGCTTTCGTCATTGCACGGGGCGGCGAGGAAATCATCGTCATTGACCTTGAAAGCCTTGAGACCGTTGGCAGCATCGCCCTGCCCGGCGCATCGCCCGAAACCGGCGTCCTCACACCCGACGGCGAAAAACTCTATGTCGCGCTCAGCGGCGCCGATGCCGTAGCGGTTATCGATGTCGAACAGCGCGAAATAAGCAAACACATCGAGAATGTCGGCGAGGGCCCCTGGGGCGCCTTCCTGCTCAACGCGGATAATTATTGCCACTAAGGAAATCTCTCATCATCGCGGGGATGGCACTCGCCATCCCTGCGGGCGAGACGCGCGCGCAAGACGCGGGCGTCATTGGCCGGCTTCATGATGCCGTTGCGGATGTCTCGGCGCGGCCGTTGCCGTCCGTAAAAACACTGACCTCAATATGCGGCGGGGATGCGGTGTGCGCAGGCGAAGCGCTGGCATCCTCCCTCGGACCCCATGCGCGCTTGGAGCGAATCACCCATCCCTCGACCGACGAAATTCGGGGCGTCCAAACACGCCCCTCCGTTGAGGTTTCCGACGAAAGCGGCCGGCGGGTGATTCGGCTCGACCGCTTCGGCAGAAAGGCGGTTTGGGAGCTGCGCGAAGCCCTGCGGGATGCACGCAAAACCGTCGTCATTGATTTGCGCGCCAACCAGGGCGGGGACTTTGACCGGATGCTGCGCATTGCGGGCATGTTCTGCGGAAGCATCGAGAATGCGGTCCGGTTGGTCGAGGGAAGCACCGAGAGATGGTTTTCGGTTCCCGGAGAGAAGGAATTTCACGGCGTGCAGAAGTTGCAAGTTTGGATAGGAAAACAAACCGCGAGCAGTGCCGAGGTTCTCGCGGCACTGCTTAAACTTCACGCAGGTGCGAAATTATCGGGAGAAAAAACTTTCGGCAAAAACGTCCTGTTGCGCGAAGTTGCCGTCGCGCATGAATGGAGGCTGCTGGTTCCGTCCGGTCGTCTCGAGATTGAGGGAATCGTTTTAGAGGGAGGTTTAACTCCCGACGAAAGTCCGTAAACTAAAACCAATCCATTTTCGGCAAGTCGCGACGACGGCATGCGGCCGTCAGGGTGTTTCCCAGCAAGCACGCAATCGTCATCGGTCCGACGCCGCCGGGAACCGGCGTTATCGCCCCTGCATGCGAGCACTCTCCAAAAGCGACATCGCCAACCAAGCGGGACTTGCCGCCCTCGCCGTCCACGCGGTTGATTCCCACATCTATCACAACCGCGCCGGCCTTCACCCAGTCGCCTCGAACCATCTCCGCGCGCCCGACCGCGGCAACCAAAATATCCGCTTCGCGGCACACTTGCGGCAAATCGCGTGTGCGCGAATGCGCGACCGTAACCGTGCAATTGTCCGCCAGCAGCAATTGCGCAACAGGCTTGCCCACAAGGTTTGAGCGTCCCACGATCACCGCGTGCAAGCCCTGCATCTCCCCGCCCGCCTCGCTTACCGCCTCGCGCGCGAGTATCCGGCAGCCCATCGGCGTGCAAGGAACCATCCCGTCCATGCCGCCGGCCAGCCGCCCCATGTTCAGCGGATGCAAGCCGTCCACATCCTTGTCCGGCGATATCGTCTCGATCACGCGAGACTGCCGGATTTGTTCGGGGACCGGGAACTGAACCAAAATGCCATCCACCTCGTCGTCCGCGTTCAATTCGCGCACCTTTTCGAGCAGAGCCTCCTCGGAAGTGTCCGCCGGCAGACGAAACTCCAGCGAGCGCATGCCGACCTCCTCGGTCTGCCGAACCTTGTTGCGCACATAAACCTGGCTGGCAGGATCCTCTCCGACCAGGACAACCGCCAAACCCGGCTGCGTGCCGTGCTTCTCGCGCAACTGCGACACCAACTTGCCTATGCCTTCGCGCAACCGCGCCGCAACCGCTTTGCCGTCAATCCTTTTTACTTCACTCATGAGTTCGTTCTCCTTAAATAAAACGGGTTTGTTTATTGATAACCGAATGCCGGTTGGAACCAGTAGAGCAATTCGCGCGCCAACAACAGCGAGAGAATCACTATGACGTGGGAAATGTCTATCACGCCTATGTTCGGCGCAAGCTTGCGAAGCGGCTTGAGAATCGGCTCCGTCAGCCGGCTGACCAGATACCACAGCGCCAGGAAAAATTTACTGTCCGTATCCACCAGGTCGAACGCAATTATCCATCTGAAAATTGCATTCACGACTATAAGGCAGATGTAAATTTCAACCAGTTGATCGGCAAGCTGCAGCGTAGGACTCATGTATCACCCGTATTCGGTTTCACCGCTTCGAGGCCGCGTCCGCCGACAAGCCTTTTTCGCGCAATACAGCACCAATGCGCAGACATGCTCGCGAACCGCACCGAAGCCGCATGGATGCAAACCCTCTTTGCTTTGCTCATCGAACCTGTACCTTTCAACACATATTCCAACACAAGCGCCGACTAGAAGCGCAAGTAAAGACTCCAGAGAAACTCGCGCAGGAATATCAGTGCGAGAATCAAAATCACCGGAGAAATATCAACCCCGCCCATGTTCGGCAGAAAAGAGCGAATTGGCCGAAGCAGCGGATCCGTCAGCCGGTAAATCAAATATCCGAGCGACGCGACAAAGCGATTCTCCGTATTCACCAGGTTGAATGCAACCAACCAGCTAAAAATCGCACTCGCGATGATAACCCAGATGTAAACCTGAACGAGATTATCGATGAGAATTAACAATGTTGTCACGATCTGCCTCCCAATACGCCTGCCCGGGCATCCCTTATCAAACGGAGCGCCGCGTCCGAATCCCATTTTGCCGGGCCGGAGAGTCTTCCTATCTCCAAACCGCGCTTATCCAGCAGCACCGAGGTCGGCAGCCCGATGGCGCCGAGTTCCTGCGTGAGGGAAGTGTTCAAATCCCGATACGGCGGCAGGTTGGGCGCGCCCAGTTCCTCGAGCGCCTTGACCACCTCGGGAACCTCCACATCCTCGATGGCAACCGTGACCACCTGAAAATCCTCCCCGCCCTGAAGCGACTGCAATTTCGCCAGAGTCGGCATTTCCTCCTTGCATGGCGGGCACCAGCGCGCCCAGAGGTTCACCAAAACCACCCGTCCGCCGAAGCCGTCCAGGCCGCGGGTGGCGCCGTCCGTATCCTCGAAACTCGCGTTTTCGAACGACCGCGCCGAATCGGCTGTTACAAAGCGCTTCATGCCGATGCTGCTCTTCGCAGGAACACCCTGCCCAGACCCGCCCAGATGTAGTATGCTCCAAGCAGAGGCACACAGCACAAACAGCACCGCAATCACGAGTATTATCCGGGAAGAGACCTTCATCATGAGCGCAAAGATACGACAAGCGCGCTTCCATGTCGAGATGCACGATGCCATGGAGCGCATCAACGACGCGACGCACTTTGACAGGCACCTCTATGCCGAGGACATTGAAGCCTCGCAGGCGCACTGCCGGATGCTCGTCGCATGCGGCATCATCTCCAAGAAGGACGGCGAAAGCATCATCCAAGGGCTCGCGCAAATCCGCGAGGAAATCGACAAGGGCGATTTCACCTTCGATCCGAAGCTGGAAGACGTCCACATGAACATTGAGCATCGGCTGCATGAACTCATCGGCGATGCCGCCGGACGACTCCACACCGCGCGCTCGAGAAACGACCAAGTCGCAACCGATTTTCGACTCTACATTCGGCGCAGCATCGAAACACTCGAGATGCAGCTCAAGGAATTGCAAAGCGCGCTTGTGGACGTTGGCGAAAAACACGCCGCTACCATCATGCCCGGCTTCACGCACCTGCAGCCGGCCCAACCGGTCACCCTCGGACACCATCTGCTCGCCTACGTCGAGATGTTCGAGCGCGACCGCATGCGTTTCGCCAACGCGCGGGAGAACCTCAACGAATCCCCGCTGGGCGCATGCGCGCTCGCGGGAACGTCCTTTCCCGTCGACCCGAAGCAGACCGCCGACGATCTCGGTTTTCGAAAATCTTGCGGCAATTCCATTGATGCGGTTTCGGACAGGGACTTCGTCCTCGAACCACTTGCGGCCGCGAGCATCGCCGCGATGCATCTCTCCCGCCTGGCCGAAGAGATTGTACTGTGGAGTTCGGCGCTGGTCGGATTTATCCGGCTTTCGGATGCATACAGCACGGGCTCATCGATCATGCCGCAAAAGCGCAATCCCGACGCCGCCGAACTCATCCGCGGCAAAGCGGGAAGAATCGCCGGCGACTTCGTGTCTCTTCTGATGGTGATGAAGGGGCTGCCGCTGTCCTATTCCAAAGACATGCAGGAGGACAAGGAGCCTTTGTTCGATGCGCTGGAATCGCTGGGATTGGGGATTGCGGCGATGCGCGGGATGGTCGCGGACATGACTCCCGATCCGGATGCGATGCGCGCCGCCGCCGCAACGGGCTTCTCGACCGCTACCGACCTCGCCGACTGGCTCGTGCGCGAACACTCCCTTCCCTTCCGTGAAGCGCATAAAATCGTCGGCGAACTGGTGGGCATTGCCGAGGCGCGCGGCGCGGGCTTGGAAGAATTATCGCTGCAGGAATTTCAAAAGGTGGATGCGCGCATAGACGAGAGCGCATTAAAAATCCTGAACGTGGAGGACTCGGTCGCTTCGCGCACCTCCCCGGGCGGAACGTCCCCCGGGAATGTCCTCGCCGCAATCGCTCGCTGGCGAAAGCATCTGGGCGCGTAGCGCGTCTTACATGTGGCGCGTGACGCCGCCGTCGACGCGAATGCTCTGTCCGGTGATGTAACCGGAATCATCGCTCAACAGAAACACCGCGGCCTTTGCCTGCTCTTCCGCCTTGGCGAGCCGTCCGAGCGCGGACATGTCCGCAAACTTCTGCGGCAGGTCGAGACTGTCGGTAAAACCGGGCAGCAGGCAGTTCATTCGAATGTTCGCCGGGCCGTAACGGTCCGAATAAAGCTTCGAAAAGCTTGAAACGCCGACGCGATAGACGCTTGAAGTCGGAAAGGTCAGGCTCGGCTCAAAGGCGGAGAAAGTCGTGATGGTGACGATTGAGCCGCCGCCTTGTTTTTCCATAACCGGCGTGACCAGTTTGCACAGGCGTATCACGGGCTTGAGGACCATCTCGTGGGCCTTGTCCCAGTCCGCCTCGGGTATCTCCAAAAGGTCGCCTTTCGGCGGGCCGCCCACGTGAATCAAAAGCGCATCCACCCGGCCGTAGGTTTTCATTGCCAGGTCAAAAAGGGCTTTTGTATCTTCGGCGCGCTCGACATGTCCGCGATGCGCAACGCCTCCCAACTCGCCGGCAAGCGCCTCGCAACGCTCGCTCGGCGACATCAATGCAAGGCCGTATCCCCGTTCATGAAGCTCGCGCGCGACCGCCGCTCCCATGCCCTTGCCCGCGCCTGTTACGATTGCCGCTTTTGTCGTTTTTTTCATTTGCGCACCTCCTGTTGTCGTTGCGTCATTGCACCAAGGGACTGTCGCTGCCTTCCATGTCGAACCCGACAATGCGCGCCCGCCCGGCAAGCAGTCGAATATACTGCCCTATCCCCGTCTTAAGCGAGCGCGTGTACAGGTATTTTCGAATGTGCTCCTCAAC
>JAPOUU010000095.1 GCA_026708505.1 Hyphomicrobiales bacterium
ACGCCCTTCTCGGCGAGCGCAAGCACGGCGTCCCGGCCGATGAAATCTCCGAACTTTGAACGCTCCTTGTCCTTCTTGACCGCGAACCCGAGTCCGGCTTCGAGTATGTGGTCTTCATCGGTGATGTCGTGCCCGAAATGACGAAAGGCTTTTTCCAGGCGGCAGCTATCGAGCACATGCAAGCCGCAATAGCGCAGATTCGTTTCCCGGGCGCGTTTGTCGATTTGCTCAAAAACATAGGCGGCCATGTCGGCGCTGACATAAAGCTCCCAGCCGAGCTCGCCGACATAGCTGATGCGGTGCGCCCGTGCGAGCGCGATTCCGATATCGATCTGCTGCATCGTGCCGAAGGGAAACGCTTCGTTGGAGAGGTCCGCGTGGGTGAGGGGGGCGAGGAACTCCCTTGCCTCGGGTCCCATGAGGACGAAGGTTGCTTCCATTGCCGAAACATCAACGGCGGCGCACCTCGCCTCGTCCGGGATGTTGCGCTTCAGATGCGCGAGGTCGCGCACGACGGTCGCCGCGGGCGTGACCGCAAGAAAAGAGTCCGCGCCAAGCCGCGTGATGGTGAGGTCCGCCTCGATGCCGCCGCGTTCGTTCAGCCACTGCGTATAGACGATCTTGCCGGTATCGACTTTGACGTCGTTCGCGCACAGGCGTTGCAGCACATCTTCGGCATCGGCCCCCTCGATGCGGATTTTTCCGAACGACGACATGTCAAACATGCCGACATGGTTGCGCACGGCGAGATGCTCCTCGCGCGCGTATTCAAACCAGTTCTGCCG
The DNA here is from genome assembly GCA_026708505.1 of Hyphomicrobiales bacterium. Lineage (GTDB taxonomy): Bacteria > Pseudomonadota > Alphaproteobacteria > JAPOUT01 > JAPOUT01 > JAPOUT01. The sequence goes on from JAPOUU010000095.1 coordinate 786, forward strand.
CTTCCACGAGTATTTGTATTCGGGTCGGACGCCTTCGGGCGCAAACCAGTTGGCGCGCTCCCATCCGGCGACTTCGCCGAAACACGCCCCCCTGGCCTCGAGCTGCGCGTGGATGGGCGAGCGGCGCACGCCCCGGGCGCTTTCGAACTGCCGGTAGGGAAAATGGTCGTCGTAGAGCAGCCCGAGCGTCTCTCGCACGCGTTCGACGAGATAGGTCTTGTTGTTTTGGAACGGCATCATGCGGCGGATGTCCACGTCCCAAAGGTCGTAAGGCGGAAGCCCTTCGTCCATCCATTGCGAAAGCGCGTATCCCGCGCCGCCCGCCGACTGGATGCCGATGGAGTTGAAGCCGGCGGCAACGAAAAAGTTGCGCAGCTCGGGAGCCTCGCCGAGAAGGTATTTGTCGTCGGGCGTAAAACTCTCCGGCCCGTTGAAAAACGTGTGGATGCCGGTTTGCGCGAGAACCGGCATGCGGCGCACGGCCTTATCGAGTATCGGCTCGAAATGGTCGAAGTCTTCGGGCAATTGGTCGAAGCAGAAGTCTTCCGGGATGCCGTCTATCGCCCAGGGCTTCGCGTTCGGCTCGAAGGCGCCGAGCAGAATCTTGCCGGCGTCCTCCTTGTAGTAGGCGCATTCGTCCGGAACGCGCAGCACGGGCAGGGCGCCCAGCCCCTCGATGGCCTCGGTGACGATGTAGAAGTGCTCGCAAGCCTGCAGGGGAACGTTCACCCCCGCCATCGCGCCGACATCGCGTCCCCACATTCCCGCGCAATCAACCACGAATTCCGCCTCGATGCCGCCGCTCTCAACCTCGCCCCCGTCCGTCCGGCGCTGCCATGTCGCGCCGGTCACCCTTCCGTCGCGTTGTGTAATCGAGGTGACCTTGACCTGCTCGAGAATGTTCGCGCCAAAATTGCGCGCCCCCTTTGCGAGCGCCTGCGCGATGTTCGCGGGATCGCCCTGTCCGTCCTTGGGAAGGTAAACGCCGCCGGTTGCATCTTCAACATTGAGGTGGGGATAGTGCTGTTTAACTTCATCGGGCGAAAGCTCGGCGACCTCCACATCGAAGGCGCGCGCCATTGCCGCCAGCCGGTAGAGTTCCTCAAGACGCTCGGAGGTCAGCGCGAGGGTGATCGATCCGGAATGGCGGAATCCCGTGTCGATGCCGGTCTCCTTGTGGAGATTTGAGTAGAGTTCCTGGGTGTATTTTGCAAGACGCGTCATGTTGCGCGAAGGACGCAGTTGCGCAATCAGTCCCGCGGCATGCCAGGTCGTTCCGCACGCAATCTGTTTGCGCTCGAGCAGCAGCACGTCCTTCCAGCCGAGCTTCGCGAGATGGTAGGCAAGCGAGCATCCGAGGACGCCGCCGCCGATGATGAGAGCCTGGACTTGGGAGGGTACCGCCTTCATGCGTTTCGATGCGCGGGACGGTCAGGCCCGGGGTTTGAGGTTGTCGGGATCATAAAGGCATGTTCCCTGCTGCACCGTCGCGCCGCGGCGCTTGCCGACGATTTCAATCTCAAGTTTCGTGCCGGGTTTGGCATGTCCGGGATCAACGACCGCAAAAGCGATCGACTTGCCGGTTCGATGCCCGAAACCTCCCGCGAGCACAAGCCCGGCGGCGGCGTCGCCGGAGAACACGCTCGAGAGATAAAGCGCTTCGCCGTCATGGCCGGGCGCGCCTTCTTCAAGCACGAGCGCAACGAATGTCTTGCCGGGCTTGGATTTGCGCGCGTCCGACTCTTGAACAAGCGCTTCGCGCCCGATGAAGTCGGGTTTTTCCATGCGCAGCCAGTTTTCCAGTCCGCTCTCGAACATGGAGAAGTCACTGCTGAGGTCCGTCTTCCATGAACGGTAACCCTTCTCGAGACGCATGGAGTCGAGGGCGAACATGCCGAAGTCGCGGATATTGTGCGTCCGCCCCGCTTCGAAGACGCGATCGTAGATTTGTTGCGCGTTTTCGACCGGAACATGAATCTCCCAGCCCAGTTCCCCCGTGTAAGAAGCCCGAACCACGCGGCATTGAACGCCGTCGATGGCGATTTCGCGGTGGTGCAGCCAGCCGAAGCCGTCGTTGGAGAAATCCTCGCCCGGCGCAAGAGCCTCCATTACGCCGCGCGACTTCGGTCCGGCAATCATCACGGCGGTATAATGCGAACTGAGATCCTCAATAGCGACGTCTTTTTCAACCAGGTTGGAAAACAGCCAGTCGCGGTCGTGCCAGGCGGCTCCGGCGCCGCCGAGCAGCCAGAAGCGCTCGTCGTCAATGCGTGCAAGCGACATCTCCGTAAGCGTCTTGCCTTTCGGGGAGGCAAAATAAACCAGGCGGAAACGACCCGGCTTGCACAGCCCGCCGACGCTCAAACGCTCAAGGAACGCGGCGGCGTTTTTGCCTTTCACCTCAAAGCGCGTAAATCCGGGAACTTCGATAACGCCGGCGTGTTCGGCGACATGGCGGCATTCCTCCCCGACGACCTCGTGCCAATGGGGACGCTGGAACCCGTCGGGCTGTTCGCGGGAGTCCTGCGGGCGCGCAAAATAGTCGGCGCGTTCGAATCCGCCGTAAGTTCCGAACATTGCCCCCTTGCGCGCAAGGGTGATGTAAAGCGGAGAGGTTCGCGTGGGCCGTCCCGCGGGCCAGGAGTATCCCGGAAATTGCATGGCGTATTCGTGCGAGTAGATTTCCCTCGCTTTTGCAACGGCGTAGTCGTGCGTTGCAAAATCCGTGAAGCGGCGCGGGTCGACGCCCCAGGAGTCGGTTTCGGTTTCGCCGTGGAGAATCCACTCGGCGCAGATTTTTCCCGCACCGCCCGATTGCACGATGCCGAAAGTAAACACGCAGGCCTCAAAGGCGTTCGGCACGCCCGGCATGGGACCGACGAGGGGATTGCCGTCGGGCGCATAGGGAATGGGGCCGTTGACGACGCGCTTGATGCCGACGCTTCCCAAAATCGGCACACGCCTGCAGGCATCCTCGATATACCACTCAAGCCGCTCAAGATCGTCGGGATAAAGCTGGAAGGAAAAATCCTCGGGCATGGGGTCGGACGCATCCGTCCAGTGCGCACGGCAGTTCGCTTCGTAGGGCCCCAGTAGCAACGCGTCTTTTTCCTGGCGCAGGTAATAACTGCTGTCGGGGTCGCGCAGAAGCGGGAGCTTTTCCTTGCGCGCCTGGAGTTCGGGGATCTCGTCGGTAATCATGTACTGGTGCGCCAGCGAGACGCAGGGGAGGGTGCGGCCGAACATGGCGCCGATTTCATTGGCGCGGTAGCCCGCGGCGTTGACGACATATTCGCAGCGCACCGTTCCCTGCGGCGTTGAGACGTGCCACTCGTTGTTTTTACGTTCAACTCCGGTTACGGGGGCAAAGCGCACGACTTTGGCGCCGAGGTCGCGCGCGGCTTTTGCGAGGGCCTGCGTGAGTTGCGCGGGATCAATGTCACCGTCCAGGGGGTCATGCAAGCCGCCCTCAAGGTCGTGGGTTTCAAGGAAGGGGTAGAGCTGCCGCAATTCTTCGTTCGAGAGAATGGGCATTTCGATGCCGATGTGCCTTGCCATGGATGCAACGTGGCGGAACTCTTCCATGCGTGCACGCGAGTGCGCCAGCCGCACGGAACCGGTTACGTGATAATTGATGGGGTAATCGGCCTCTTCGCCGAGCCTGCGGAAGAGTTCGGCGGAGTAGGACTGGATTTGCATGATGGTCCAGGATGCGGAGAAGTTGGGGCAATTGCCCGCGGCATGCCAGGTGGAGCCGGAAGTGAGTTCGTTTTTCTCAAGGAGAACGGCATCGGGGCATCCCATTTTTGCGAGATGGTAGAGCACCGAGCAACCAACGGCGCCGCCGCCGATGACGACCACTCTTGCGCTTGCGGGAAAATCAGCCATGGAATCTGCCTCCGTACATAAGGTCGTTAATTTGTATAGAAGAGTTGGCGCTAGGGCAAGGGGTTAATGCGGCAAAAGACGGGAGAAGAATAAAAAAAGAAGCGCCGGCGAGACGCCGACGCTCCTTCCTTTTGGAGAAGACTGCACGGAGTGCGGTCATTCAGTATCTTTCGAGGCTTCGTCGAATGTTTTCGTCACGGTTCTCGTGATTGACCTCGTAGTCAATCTCTTCCTTCTCGCTCTTCAACTGGTAAACATGCCAGAGCAGCCAGAAGGCGACACCGATAACCACCATCACGACTTCGCTGTCCATGCCTGCGATAGTGCCGCCATGGAAGGGATAGACGGGGCCGACCTCGGCGAGGTCGACAGCCCAGCTGGAGTATCCGATTGTAGACATTATGAGTTCCTCCTTTTTGTTAGGATGATCGGGTTTTCGCGGCTTCCGCGGCTTTCACGTCCGCGATAGCGTTGTCGTATGCCTCGTTCTCACGGAAGTCGAGACCGAGGAGTTCAACCTCGGGCGGCACGCGCAGCATGCCGAGGCTCGCCATGATTTTGGAGACGATGAACGCCGGAATGAATCCAAGCACCACGAACATGATGATGGCACCGGCGAACTGCCCGAGCGGGTTGACGGTTGCGTATCCTTCATACGGCGATGCCGGCGCACCCCACAACACGAATCCGCAGATGATAAGTCCGATAAATCCGGCGTATCCGTGCACAGCAACGGCACCAACGGCATCATCGATCTTGAATTTGCGCTCGACCCAGTAGTGGAGTTTGTAGGCACAGTATGTACCCACGCCCGCAATGAGCATCGCCTGGATGGGATGATACAGGTCGTTGCCCGCCGATGCGGTGATAACGCCCGCGAGTCCTCCCGAGTATGTCCAGAACGGATCGCCCTTGGAGACAAGGTAGCCGATAAGAAGACCGCCCGAGAGCGACATCAGGAAGTTGAAGGTGATGGCGCTAAGCGAGGTCGGCCCCAGATAAATGTTGGTGGCCGTCCAGGTAATGCCGGTGATTTGCCCGCCGATGCCTTCGGGGTCAATGAGCGGCACGTTGCATGCGGCGTAAAAGCCCCAGAAGCCGGTGTAAATGAGGAACAGCCCGATGGTCACCAGCCACGGATTGTGCGGCATGATGTCGCGGGGCGTTCCGTCCGCGGCAAACTTGCCGAGGCGCGGGCCCAGAACGACCAGCACGCCCAGCGCGTATCCGCCGGCAACGGCATGGATAACGCCGGATGCGTAAGCGTCGTGATAACCGAGCAGCTGCACCATCCAGCCGGCGTAATGCCAGCCCCAGGCCGCATCAATGATCCAGAAAACCGAGCCGATAAGCACGGCGTGAATCCAAAACGCTCCCGAGCGGATGCGCTCGATGACCGAACCGGAGACGATGCTCGCGGCCGTCCAGGAGAAGAGCAGGAACGCGGCCCAGAAGACCCCGGTAATTCTGTCGGAGAGGTTCGTCGCCATGCTTTGCGACCACGGCGCGTTCGGTGCGGCGTCGTCCCAAAGGATTCCGCCGGTGAAGCCCGGGCCGTTGGGCAGCGCCCAGTAAATCCACCAGCCGAAGAAGAAGAACGTGATGGTAACCAGCGGGATGAGCATGGTGTTCTTCATCAATGTGTGGAGATGATTGCGTCGCCTTGATGCGCCGACCTCGTACATGCAAAAGCCGACGTGAATGAGAAACATGATGACAACGGTCACCCAATAATAAAATTCGGTGAAGATCGTTGTGATTGCTGCGATATTACTGTCCACGGGTACCTCCTAAAACTACAACGAACAGGCTCCGGGGAGAGAAT
>JAPOUU010000042.1:0-4581 GCA_026708505.1 Hyphomicrobiales bacterium
CCCCCATAATCGTCTTAAATTTTGCGATGATTGACATGTGGATCCACGAACACCAAAACTGGCCGGACTTTGTATGGGATACCGAATCCCTTGCTTCCAAATTGGCGGATGTAAGCCACCGCCAAGGGGTTCTGCTTGGTCGAATGGAAATGCTCGGGCTTGAGTTAAAACACGAGGCCAACCTCAATACGCTGACCAATGACGTGGTTAAGTCCTCGGCCATTGAAGGTGAAATTCTAAATCCGGAAGAAGTTCGTTCCTCCATTGCCCGCAGACTGGGCATGGACTTTGCCGGGCTTGTTCCCGCAAGCCGTGACGTGGAAGGCATTGTTGAGATGATGCTGGATGCCACGCAAGAGTTTTCCAAGCCATTGACGAGGAAGCGCATGTTTGCCTGGCACGCGGCCATGTTTCCGACGGGGAAGAGCGGAGTGCATTGGATCACAGTTGGCAGTTGGCGTACCGCGGAGGCGGGCCCCATGCGGGTTGTTTCCGGTCCTATCGGCAAAGAAAAGGTTCATTTTGAAGCACCGGGCGCAGACCGTTTGGACAAGGAAATGAAAACGTTTCTGGATTGGTTTAATAGCAGAAGAGACATCAACCCCTTGATTAAAGCGGGTATTGCCCATCTGTGGTTTGTCACCATTCACCCTTTTGAAGACGGCAACGGGCGTATTGCCAGGGCGATCAGTGACATGGCAATGGCTCGCGCCGATGGAACGAAAGATCGTTTTTACAGTCTGTCCTCCCAGATCGCGGCAGAACGCAAGCACTATTACAATCAGCTTGAGAAGCAGCAACGCGCGACACCTGATATCACGGGCTGGCTTTCATGGTTTTTGGATTGTTTTGGGCGGTCCGTTGCCAATGCCGATATCACCCTCGGCAATGTTCTTTTCAAGGCGCGCTTCTGGGATTTTATCAACCGGAAGCCCGTGAATGACAACCAGCGTTTAATCGTTAACCGGATGCTTGAGGATAATTTTGAAGGCTTCATGAACACCTCCAAATACGCCAAGATGGCCAAATGCTCAAAAGACAAGGCATACCGGGATATTCAGGAACTGAAAGAAAGAAAAATTTTCATACAAAACCCCGGTGGCGGACGCAGCACAAGTTACAGATTGCCGGATCGAGAGGAGGCGCGGCATTTGTTGGGCGGGACCTTAAATGAATGACTGCCGATTTGTCTGTGTGTTCGCCGAAAAAGCCCCGACAAAATCTTTTGGATAATGCCGGGGCTCCCTTCGAGTTGGGTTTGTCCGTTTGATTGGTTTACAGACGTGTGCCATCTGTTCGTACTCCGGCAACGTAATCAAGCTGTTTTTCCGGTAAATCCGGGCACTTATGCAATTGCCATCGGAAAACGGGTGGTTTCGGGGAGTGGAAAAACCGCCGGAACGTGGGAAAAAATTGCGAATCGCTTGTGATTTTTGCCGGAAATGCGCCGGTAATTCGGGGATCTTCGATGCGGCTTGGGGCGTGGACGCGCCCCATAACGACCGGGCAACGGGAATCATGCCGATTCGCCCGCCTCCGGAGATGCAAAAAACGGCCGATAACGCCGCTTCCATCGTCAAATATCCCGACCAAACACGGGGGGCGCTCCTGCTGTTTCACGGGTCGCGATTTTCTTGGTCGCACGCTCACGGGCATGTTGTAAATCCCCTGGATTTTCGCCGGAAATCGCGCTAACTTCCCCGAAATTATCGCAAAAACAGGCGGTTTTCCGTCGCCGGTTGCCGCACGCCCCGCGCCCCAGGGTGAATTCATACCGGTTAAAACTGTGTCATTCTTGCCACACGATTTTGATAAAAATACGATTCGGGCGTTTTTCTGTTGGCATTGCGCGGAAAATTGCACATTGTCTGTGTGTGGCAAGTAAGCCACGATTCTTACCTAACCAAAATATGAGGATGGAGAAATACAAATGAGAAAAGTTTTACTAGGAACAACCGCTTTCGCAGCCGCCTCCGTGGTCGCTACGGGAGCAATGGCGCAGTCTCTCGAAGACCGCATTCGCACCCTTGAAGAGTCCATGCTGATGGGTTCCCCCGGCTCCGGCTTTGATGTCGGCGTTTCGGGCTACATGCACGGTGGATTCTTCCTCGTGGACATTGATGGTACTCCAATGAACGCGAGAACGAACGATGCCGGTGCGTTTGATCCCACGCAACCCGAGGAGGATTACGGCAGCACCGATGTCAAAATTGGTGCAACGGAGATCCACTTCACCGCAACGGGACAACTCGACAACGGAATCGAAGTTGGTGGTCGTGTTGAACTTGAAGGCACAACGCAAACCGACCAGATTGACGAAACCTACATCTGGGCGGAAGGCGGTTTCGGTCGCATGGTCATCGGTGCCGAAAACGGACCTTCATACCTGATGCACTACTCGGCTCCCTGGATTGCCGGCGTCAATGGTGTTGACTCTCCGAACTACCGCTACACGGTGCACGGCGGAGCTGCCCGCACCAACACGCAAACCCTGATTGCGTCGGATGCGAATAAGATCACTTATTTCACTCCGCGTTTTTCGGGCTTCCAGTTCGGCATCGCCTACACTCCGAGCAACTCCAACCGTAGTGGTGAACAGAACGGCTGGGGAAGCGCGTATGACCGCAGTGGTGGCGCCGGTGTGGAAAACATCGTTGCCGTTGCGGGTAACTTCTCCCGCGACTTCGGTGGTGTCTCTGTTGGTGCTTCCGCAGGTTGGGAAAGTGGTTCCAGCAACGTGACCTACGATAATGGTACTGATAACCCCCAGAGTGTCTCGGATGATCCGACCAACTGGCACATTGGTGGTGAGGTTTCCAGAGGAGGCTTCACGGTCGGTGGTGCATACTACAGTGCTACAGGCTTCCTGGGCGGAGCTGGCACGGGTGGTGCCACGGCGACAGTTGGTGCCGGCCAGACGAATGAGCGTGGGGTCGACCTGACTTCTGACACGGAGCAAACCGCTTGGGCTGTCGGAGCGCATTACGCCACAGGTCCTTGGGGTGTCGGCATCGCCTACCTCCAAGCCGAGAGTGATGCACCCACTTACAGCCTTGCGGCTGATGCGACCGCGCCTGTGCAAGGCATGTCTATGTCGCTTGCGAACTCGGTCATCGAGATCGGTGCTTCTTATGAAGCGGGACCGGGTGTAACCGTGGCAGCGGACATCGGCTTCTATGAGGATGACCTTCCCGCATCAGACGGAACTGCCTCGCAGGAAGCCGTTGGTGCCGGTCTGGTTCTCGGCATCTCGTTCTAACCAAACAAGCACATTATCGGGCATTATTACCTGTCGATGCCCGAACCAAAACCCTCGCCCGAGTCGCTTCGGGCGGGGGTTTTTTCTTTGTTTTTGTCCTGCCTTTTATCCGATGCCTAATACTGCCGATTCGCGGGAATCGTACCGATTCGCTGCAAGGCCCATGGAAAATTCCAAAAAATAATTTTTCTCAAATTTCCTAGGAAATTCGCCTAGTTAATCGATTTACCGGAAATCCCGCAGCCGATTCGTTTGCATTTCCAGGAAGGTTTTCATAGATTGGTGTCTTGGCAAAGCCAAATAGCGACGATTCGTTTGTTCTCCGAAATGTTTTGGTGGCTTTCGAGTCTTGGCGGGGCCAAATAACCAACGTGTTTTAATCAAACAAGACAGGAACTCAAATGAAAAAATATTTGCTTGGGACGACCGCGTTTGCGGCCGCCTCCTTGGTCACTTCGGGTGCAATGGCGCAATCCCTAGAAGACCGTATTCGCACCCTTGAAGAATCCATGCTCATGGGCTCGCCCAGCTCCGGATTCGATGTCACCGTATCGGGCTTTGTCCATGGCGGTTTCGTAGTTCAAGACATCGATGCTCTGCCAAATGCGGAGCATTGCCTGCCCGCAACGGACGATTCGGGCGAGGTTCCGGCTAACTACATCCCTCCCGATAGGGATACTGATCCCAATACGTGCGTTCCTGGTGCGACCGATGTGGTTGACCACGAGATCGGCTGGGTAAACTCCGACGGTACGGGAGGTCTTGCAACTGACAACCCGACGAATTACGCCAGCAACGATATACGCATGGGCTCGTCCGAGATTCATTTCACCGCAACCACTCAACTCGACAACGGAATCGAAGTCGGTGGTCGTGTGGAACTTGAAGGCTTTACGCAGGGCGACCAGATTGATGAAACCTACATCTGGATGGAGGGCGGTTTTGGTCGTCTGCAAGCCGGTGCCGAAAATGGCGCGTCTTACCTGATGCACTATTCGCCTCCGTGGATTGCCGGCGTCAACGGTATTGATTCGCCAAACTACCGCTATGCGGTTGTTACCGGCGCTCGCACCAACACGCAAACCCTGATTTCCAGTGACGCGAACAAGATCACCTACTTCACTCCGCGTTTTTCGGGCTTCCAGTTCGGTATCTCTTATGCGCCGCATAATGCGAACCGCAGCGGGGAACAAAACGGCTTCGGTGGACAGGCGAATGATGAATCGGTCGAGCAAATCGTCTCGGCGGGTGTGAACTTCTCGCGTGACTTTGGTGAAGTTTCTCTTGGTGCTTCTGCCGGTTGGGAAAGCGGTACGGCAACC
>JAPOUU010000042.1:4977-6472 GCA_026708505.1 Hyphomicrobiales bacterium
ACGCAAGTCGTTGAAGCCGCCCTCTCTTACGAAGCGGCACCGGGCGTAACCTTTACGGGTGATGTCAACTTCTACGAAGACAAAGACGGTTTCGGCAATGCTGTTGAAGCTGTCGGCGGCGGCATTCTCATGGGGGTGTCTTTCTAGAGACCGTCTTCAAGCCAATCGGATGCTGTTTACAACGTCCAACAGAAAGCCCCGTTTGATTTCTTCGTAAGTCAACGGGGTTTTCTACCTTGTACTTGTCAGTGGAATTATATCGATTTGGGAGCGGGACGTGCTTTTGCGGAAGATTTCCTGTCACCGCGTCACTTGGCATGTTCCGCTCCCGCCCTTCGGGTTTCGTCCATTTCCCCGTGAAATCCAAAACGATCCCGACCGGTGAAATGTGCGGAGTAGCGCCCGCATGAAAAGCCGTATTGTTCGCGAGAGCGGGCATTCGAATCGGCAAGAAACCGAATCTTGCGGTTTGGTAAACCTTCATTTTTGTTTTTAAAAAAGCCGCCGCAGGCCGGCCATGCCTGTTTTTGTATAATATAAGTCGTGCGGAGATGCTATTCTTGGAGAGTGTCCTTTTATTGCATCTTCCAACGGAGGACAGGATGACAAAGAAGCGTCTGCCAGTGACGGAAAAGAAATCTCCTTCCCGGGTTTTCCCGGTTGTTGCGGGTTTGGCATTTTGCCTGCTCGCCGGCTGCGGGGGAGGCGGAGGCGCGACGGTAAGCGATTCGTCCGCTTCCCTTTTGCCCGATGATGTCGGACGGGGGTATCCTTCCGGACCGCCCGGCACTCCCGGGCCGCCCCCCGCGCTTATCGATTTGTTCAACGAGGATAAATTCTCGCTGATCAAGGCGCGGCAGGCGTGGTTTTCCGGAGGGCGGGTGGATGTTTATACCGGCAAGAACGTTGTCATCGGCATTATGGAGGAGGTGAATTCGCTACACGAGAGTTTTCAAAACAGGGACGGCCAGCCTTCGAAGATCCACGAGGCGAGCGTTTTGACCTCGCCTTATCCGGTGTCTTCGACGAATAGCCGCAGCAGGGGCACCGTGCCGAATCCTCCCACGCCGGAAGAGAAATTCATTGTTGATATGAAGGATTTCACGGAATATCCCGATGAGCCCTGTTTGTTGGAATACGGCCTCGCTTGTCCCGTGCAAGACGGCAGTCAAAAATATTTTCTGCGTCTTCCCGATGGCAAACTTGGCTTGTTGCCGGGCCTGCAAAGTTCCAGGACGCCGCCCATCGTTCCTTCCGGTTGCGATCCGGATTCCGATGATGCGTGCTCCAGAGTCTTATACGGCTCGTGGCACGGCACCGGTGTTGCAAGCGTGGCCGCGGCCAACCCCGGCGAGATTGACCTTGCAGGACGAGGACGCCCGCGTCCTTTTCGGGGCGTCGCCTATGACGCGCGGATTCTCGTTTATGCGCGACCTGTCAACATTGCCGGAGTTGCCGCTCCTGTTTCTCTTCAAGCCGCTTATTTTGAAAACGC
>JAPOUU010000004.1 GCA_026708505.1 Hyphomicrobiales bacterium
GAACCTTCCTCAAACTCATGCCTCCGCTTCGAAGCGAGAACGACCGGCTTGCCCTCGTGGATGCGCTTCAAGACGGAACCATCGATGTCATCACTTCCAACCACAAACCCGAAGACCCCGAAACCAAACGCCAGCCCTTCGCCATCGCATCCTTCGGCTCCGTCGGACTCGAGACCATGCTCTCCGCAAGCCTCATCCCCGTTGCCGAGGGGCGGCTCACCTTATCCCGTGCAATCACCGCTATGACAACAACGCCTGCAGACTTGCTCGGACTTAAAGCCGGGAGACTCGTTGCCGGCGCGCCCGCCGACATCACCGTCTTCGACACGGAAGCGGAATGGAAAGTGGATGCCGATTCCCTTTGTTCCAAAGCTCACAACTCCGCTTTCGACGAGCAGACGCTCCGGGGGAAAATTCTCCACACCATTGTGGATGGAAACATTGTCTTCACGGCCGGGTAGAAAACAATGGAAGTATTGTTCAACATTCCGTTTGCAATAGAGGTTGCGCTTTGGCTCGGTGCATACCTTATCGGTTCCGTTTCGTTTGGATATTTGGCATTGCGCGCAACCGGACACGGAGATATCCGCACCATGGGATCCAAGGGAACGGGCGCGACCAACGCGCTGCGCATCGCGGGCAAGGCCGTAGGCGCGGCCGTTCTCATTGGCGACCTTGCCAAAGGCGCAATCCCCGTCGCCCTTGCGCTCGCATACGGCAACGACAAACTCGCCCTGCTCGTTGCGTCCGGGATCTTCTTCGGCCACCTCTTTCCGTGCTGGCTTAACTTCAAGGGCGGAAAAGCCGTTGCCTCCCTCATCGGCGTCACGCTCGTGCTCGACTGGCGCATCGCCGCCGCTTTCTGCATCTGCTGGGTCGTTGTTGCAGGAATCACGCGATACTCGTCGCTCGCATCTTTGGCCGCCGTAATCATAATGCCGGTAAGCGCCGCGCTCCTTGATGCGGACCGGTTCATACTCCCCGCCATTGTGGCTATGCTATTCGTTATATACGCCCATCGTGCGAACATTCAGCGGCTTCTCAATCGGACTGAAACCAAAATCACTTGACAAGCATAGCGAAATGTTTAACCCTTCTTTCGTTTTAACAAAACAGGAAATCCGAATATGAACCTTGTCATTGTCGAGTCACCTGCAAAAGCAAAAACTATCGAGAAATATCTCGGTGGCGAATTCAAAGTGCTTGCCTCCTACGGGCATGTCCGCGACCTTGTTCCCAAGGACGGCTCCGTTCTGCCCGACGAGAACTTCAAGATGATCTGGGAAAAACGGGGCGACAAAAACTCGAGCAAAAACTTCAGTGCCATCGCAAGCGCCGTCAAGGGGGCGGACAGGCTCATCCTGGCGACCGACCCCGACCGCGAGGGCGAGGCCATCGCCTGGCATGTCCTCGAAATGCTCAACGAGAAGGGTCTGCTGAAAAAGGCGAAAGTCGAGCGCATCAGCTTCAACGCCATCACCAAGGCCTCCGTTCAGGATGCAATGAAGCAGCCGCGCGACCTTGACCAGGAACTCATTGACGCATACCTCGCACGAAGGGCCCTCGACTATCTCGTCGGCTTCAACCTCTCTCCCGTGCTGTGGCGCAAGCTTCCCGGATCCCGCTCTGCCGGCCGGGTCCAATCCGTTGCGCTCAGACTCATTTGCCAAAGGGAACTCGAAATCGAAACCTTTGTGAGCCAAGAGTATTGGACGATAGATGCAAAAATGTTCGGCAAGGACGCCGATGCGATCTTCTCCGCTTCCGCGACCGCATGGAACGGCGAGAAGTTGGAAAAATTCTCCCTTCCCGACGAAGCAACCGCCGAACGCCTGCGCAAGGACATCGAGAGCGCCAAGGGCTTCCGCGTTCAAAAACTTGAAAGCAAGGAGACGCGTCGAAATCCCGCGCCGCCCTTCATCACGTCAAGCCTGCAGCAGGAAGCCTCGCGAAAACTCGGATTTCCGGCCGATAGAACCATGCGCGTCGCCCAGCGGCTCTATGAAGGCGTATCCCTGGGCGGCGGCGATCCCCAGGGGCTCATCACATACATGCGGACCGACGGCGTGCAAATGGCTCCCGAAGCCGTTAATGCCGTGCGCAGCACCATAAGCAAGAGTTTTGATGCCGACTATCTGCCCGAAAAGCCCCGCGTCTATAAAAGCAAGGCCAAAAACGCACAAGAGGCCCACGAAGCCATCCGTCCCGTTGATCCCTCGCGACACCCGAACGACATTCGCTCGTATCTCTCGGAAGAGGAAGCGAAACTCTACGAACTCGTATGGAAGCGCGCGATTGCGAGTCAGATGGCGAGCGCGCGCTTGCGCCAGACACGCGTGGACATCAACGCCGAGGGCGCCGAGGTCTCGCTCCGGGCAAACGGCTCGATCATGATATTCGACGGATTCCTCAAACTCTACCGGGAAACCGTCGAGGGCGCCGAAGACGACCGCGACCGCATTCTCCCTCCGATGGAAGAAAGCGAGGCGCTGCAATTGAAAAGCGTTCATCCCGAACAGCATTTTACGGAACCCCCTCCCCGCTTCACCGAAGCCTCCCTGGTCAAAAGGCTGGAGGAGCTGGGCATCGGGCGTCCGTCCACCTACGCTTCAATCCTGGCGTTGTTGCGCGATCGCGGCTATGTCCAGTTGCAGGGGCGCGCCTTTGTTCCCGAAGACCGCGGCAGGATTGTCACGGCTTTTCTTGAGCGCTTCTTCGAAAAATATCTGGACTATGATTTTACGGCGCAGTTGGAAGAAAACCTCGACAGCGTCAGCGACGGAAAACTCGATTGGAAGCAGCTCCTCGGGGATTTCTGGCGCGACTTCTTCAGCGTCGTCGAGAAGACGAAAGAATTGCGCATCACCGAAGTGCTCGACCACCTCAACGAAAGCCTTGCGGTGTACCTCTTCCCGGAAAAAGAAGACGGAAGCCCCCCGCGGGAATGCCCGACCTGCAAAGAGGGCGAACTCAGCATCAAGGTCGGACGCTTCGGCGCTTTCATCGGATGCTCGCGATACCCCGATTGCAAGCACACCCGCCCGTTTGCGGCCGCCGACGGCGATGCGTCCGCGCAGGAAGACCAGTCCCTCGGCACCGATCCGGACAGCGGCGAAGAAGTCGTCCGCAAAAGCGGGCGCTTCGGCCCCTACCTGCAACTCGGCGAGGGCAGCAAAGAATCACCGCCCAAACGCGTGTCCATTCCGCCCTCGTTCAACAACGACGAACTTGATTTGGAAAAAGCCCTGTCGTTGCTGGCGCTGCCCCGGGAGATAGGCCCGCATCCGGAAACCGGAGACATGATTGTCGCGGGTCTCGGACGATACGGCCCGTATTTGCTGTATCAGAAGAAATACACCAAATTGGAATCCGTTGAAGATGCTCTTACCGTTGGCGTCAACCGGGCGGTCGAAGTGCTCGCACAGCCGAGGCAGGCGCGCCGGGGCCGGGCCGTTGTCGAACCCTTGCGCAAACTCGGCGAACATCCCGACGACGGAGAACCCGTGAACATCCTGTCGGGCCGTTACGGCCCCTATGTCAAGCACGGTAAAATAAATGCAACGATACCGCGCGACAGGCAGGTTGAGGAACTCACTCTCGAGGAGGCCGTTGAACTGATTGCCGCACGCGCCGCAAAAGTCGGGGCAAAAAAATCACGCACGCGCGCTAAAACCAAAACGAAGACGAAGACGAAAACAAAGACTAAAAGTAAAAGTAAAGCGAAAACAAAATCAAAAGCCAAAGTGAAAGCCAAGGCGAAAACGAAAACGAAAGTGAATGCGAAAGCGAAAACAAGCGCAAGCGCGGAAGAACCCCCGGACACGGAATCATCGTAAAAATCACGAAAGCACGGCAAGGCCTTCGGTGGCCCTGCTTCGCCTTACGGGAAGAACCCGCGACGGCGACATCCGCGCAAATTATCAATCACGGCAGGTCGACGGAATCTTGCTGCCTTCGGGCTCAAGACGCGGAGCGTGGCGCGATTTAGGAACGCTCAGGGACGGCGATACGGTTCTTGCCCGCCTGACGTGGAACGATAACGGAGACTCGTTTACGGCAAGCGTCATTCGGCGACTCTCCCAGGAGCGTCCGCCCATATTGGGATTGTTTCGCAGGGAGGGAAAAACAAACCTGATTGAGCCCGTTGATAAGCGCGACCGCAACCAATACCGCGTCTCCGCAAACCACGCCGAAGGCGCACGCGACGGCGACCTGGTGACCGCGGAAATCCTGCCCGGCGGCAGGTATACGGCCCGGCAGGCAAAAGTCACCGCCAATCACGGCGCGCTGGAGACGCGCGCGGGCCTCTCCCTGATCGCAATACACCAACACGAGCTTCCCCTCTCCTTCTCGAAGGAAACCCTTGAAGAAGTCGCGGCGCTTCAAGCCATCGAATATACGGGCGCCGAAAAGGACGCACGCATTGACCTGCGCGACATCCCCCTCGTTACCATCGACCCCAGGGATGCCCGGGACCATGACGATGCCGTCTGGGCGAAAGCGGATGACGATCCCAAGAACCGGGGCGGATGGATCGTATTCGTCGCCATCGCCGATGTCTCGGCGTATGTTTCGCCCGAGAGCGCGCTGGACCGGGATGCCCGCAAACGGGGCAACTCGACGTATTTCCCCGACCGCGTGCTTCCCATGCTGCCCGAGCGGCTCAGTGCCGACCTCTGTTCCCTGCGTGCCGGGGAAGACCGCCCCTGCATGGTCGCACGCATGATCTTCGATAAAAACGGCCGCAAACGCTCGCATTCTTTCGCACGCGCGATGATGAAATCCGCCGCCTTCCTGACCTACGAACAGGCACAGGCGGCCATAGACGGCAAACCCGACGATATTTGCCGGGAATTACTCGAATCAACGCTCAAGCCTCTGTGGGGAGCCTATCGCGCCCTGGCCAAAGCACGCGAGCTGCGGCAGCCCTTGGAATTGGAAATGCCCGAGTATCGCATCCGAGTCGAGAAATCCGGCAAACTCACCAGCATTGAGCCGACCGAGCGCCTTGATGCCCATCGGCTTGTTGAGGAATTCATGATCGCAGCCAACAGCGCCGTCGCACAAGAGCTTCGAGGACATCCCCTCATCCACCGAAACCATGAATCCCCCGCGCAGGAGAAGTCCGAACAATTGCGCGAGTTTCTGCGTGCGCTGCATCTCCGGGCGAGCGTGCAATCCGCTCCCAAACCGAAAGACTTTAACGACATTCTGCGCCGCATCGATGATGAAGACATGCATGCAATCATCGGCGAGGCAATACTGCGCTCGCAGACACAAGCCTTCTACGGCACCGAACCTCTCGGGCATTTTGGTTTGCAATTGCGTGACTATGCGCACTTCACCTCCCCTATCCGCCGGTACGCCGACCTCGCCGTGCACAGGGCCCTGCTGTCGATTTTGACGGGCGATAAAAAGAAGCAAGCATCCCTCGAGGAAACCGCCGCGCATATCTCCGAGACGGAACGCAGGTCGGTCGCCGCGGAGCGCGATACCGCCGCACGATACATGGCGATGAATCTTTCCGAGCGCATCGGCGAGCGCCTGGACGGGCGCATTACGGGCGTCTCCCGCGCGGGGCTCTTCATCCGGCCGCATGCAAGCGCCGCCGACGGCTTTGCCCCCGTTGCACGCTTGCCGGGCGGGTATTTCCGCTTTGAGCCCTCGCGTTTCGCCATGGTGGGGCATTCACGCGGGCAAACCTATCGCATAGGTGATATGGTAAGAATAGAGATTGCCGAAGCCAATCCCCTCACGGGCGGGTTGATTTTGGATGTATTGCCGGAAAGCCGAAGGAAGAAATGAGCAAACAAAAACCCGGAGACGCTTACCGACGCGCAGGCGTTGACATTGACGCCGGGAACGAACTTGTCCGGGCAATTGCCCCGTTGGCGGCAGCGACCGCGCGCCCGGGCAGCGGCGGCGTGCTCGGCGGATTTGGAGGTGCGTTTGACCTGCGCGAGGCGGGCTTCCGCGATCCCATACTTATCGCCGCAAACGACGGCGTTGGCACCAAACTCGCTGTCGCCATCGCAACGGGACAACACTACAACCTCGGCATCGACCTGGTTGCCATGAGCGTCAATGACGTTATCGCCCAGGGCGGACGGCCGCTTCTCTTCCTGGATTACTTCGCAACCGCCCGCCTCGACATCGATATTGCCAAGGAAGTCATCGCCGGCATTGCAGACGGGTGCAAGCAGGCAGGTTGCGCGCTCATCGGAGGCGAAACCGCCGAAATGCCGGATTTATACCGCAAGGGCGACTACGACCTCGCAGGCTTCGCACTCGGCGCCTGCGAGCGCGGCGATTTACTGCCGCGCAAGGAAGACATCAAGGCCGGCGATATATTGTTCGGATTGGCATCGGAGGGGTTTCACGCCAACGGATTCTCCCTTCTGCGCCACACCCTCAA
>JAPOUU010000056.1 GCA_026708505.1 Hyphomicrobiales bacterium
CGTCTACATTGAGCGAGGGTGATAGTTCTGGGAACCTGACGGTCTCGTTGAGTGCCGAAGTCTCGCAGGATGTGGTTGTCACGCTGACCGAGAGCGGAGACGGCAACAATGACCTTGAGTTTACACCGACTTCGTTGACCTTCGCGCCCGGAGAGACAAGTCATAATGTCACGCTGACCGTGAATCCCGCCAGTGACGATACCCTACCCGAAGGGGACGTGGAGATCACCTATACGCTCACGGGCACGCTTCCCGATGATGTGGATTTTGCCGCGGACAGCCATGTGGTCACTTTCGTTGATGACGACAAGACCATAAGTTTCAGGGATTCTTCCTCGAGTGCGGATGAAGGAACGACCGGGCATCCGGTTGTGGTGGTGCTGAACTTTGATCCTCCCGCGGGCGGATTGGAAGTCACGGCAACGGCAACGGGTGACCATGCAGGCGATGTCTCGATTCCCTCGCCGGTGCTGAACTTCACCGGCACCACGCTCGAGCTTCCGGTGTTGGTGAACGTGCTGGAAGACATTGTGCAAGAAGACGCGGAGATCGTGCAACTGGAACTGCAGGAGAGCGCAACGCCCCTGCCGGACGGTTGGACGTTGCTTGCTTCGGGTGCTAACGACCACGATTTGACCATCCTGCCGAGCGACCAGACGGCAATGTTCGCCGAAGCCGCCCGCACGGTGAACGAGGGCGACGGCACGATATCGTTCCTGGTGACGCTCTCCGCGGACGCGCCTTCGGGCGGCGTTCCCCTCGAGGCGGCAATCACCTCGGGCAACGAGAACGGCGATGTCACATTCGCAACGCAAAGTTTTACGATTGCCGAAGGCGCAAGCCAGCACACGCTGACGGTTGATGTTAATGACGATGGCCTGGTTGAGCCGAACGAGACGGTAACCTTCACCCTGTCGAAGGACGCAAGCGAGACCTTCCCGGACGCATGGGGGGATCTCGGCACGCAAACAACTTTTGCTCTCACTATCAGGGACAATGACAGAGCGAGCGTTGGCTTTGCAGCGGCATCATCGTCCTTGCTCGAAGGTGATACCACGGCCAGCCTGATAACGGTTTCGCTTGCCGGCTCGGTATCGCAGGATGTGGTGGTCACTTTGACCGAGAGCGGAGACGTTAACAACGACCTTGCCTTCTCGCCGGCCTCGCTGACCTTCGCGCCCGGAGAGACGGACAAGCAGGTCACGCTGACGGTGAACGCCGCCAACAATGATGCCCTGCCCGAAGGGGACGTGGAGATTACCTACACTCTTGCGGGCTCGCTCCCGAACGGCGTGGCCTTCGGTGCAAAGCAGCATGTGGTCACCCTCGTGGACGATGACAAGACCATAAGCTTCAGGGACGCTTCCTCAAGCGCAACCGAGGGAACGACCGGGCATCCGGTCGCGGTGGTGTTGAACTTCGATCCTCCGTCCGTAGGTCTGGATGTTACGGCCGTAGCGAAGGGAGATCATAAAGACGATGTTTCGATTCCCTCGCCGTTGATCAACTTTACCAGCACCACGCGCGAACTTCCGGTGTTGGTGAATGTGCTGGCGGACGGCGTGCAGGAAGGCGAGGAGGTCGTGCGTCTGGAGCTGGAGGAGACCGTGACTCCTCTGCCTGCGGGCTGGACGCTGATTGCCTCGGGGGACAACGACCACGATCTAACCATCCTGTCGAGCGGCCAGACGGCGATGTTCGCCGAAGCCGGCCGCACGGTGAACGAGGGTGACGGGACGATATCGTTCCGGGTGACGCTCTCGGAGGATGCGCCCGCGGGCGGCGTTCCCCTTGAGGTGGCGATCACCTCGGGCAACGAGAACAATGATGTCACCTTTGCAACGCAAAACTTTACGATAACCGGAAGCAATCGGGAGCATACGCTGATGGTCGGCATCAACAATGATGTTTTGGTCGAGCCGAGCGAAACGGTTGAGTTCACCTTGTCGGAGGGTGCGGATTTCCCGAAATCGTGGGGCGGTCTCGGCACGCAAACGACTTTTGATCTTACTATCACGGACGATGACAGCGCGACCGTCGGCTTTACAACGACGACGTCCACATTGAAGGAGGGAGACACCGCTTCCGCCACCCTGACAGTCCATCTGACCGGCTCGGTGTCGCGGAACGTGGTGGTTACGTTGAGAGAGAGCGGTGACGGCAACGACGATCTCTCCGTCTCGCCGACTACGCTGACCTTTGCGCCCGGTGATACGAGCGAAGAGGTCACGCTGAGGGTGAATCCCGCCAACGACGATGCCGTGCCGGAAGCCGATTTTAACATTACCTACAGGCTCGAAGGAACCCTGCCGCAAGGCGTGACTTTTGACCCGCAAGAGCATGTGGTCACCTTCGTGGACGACGACAAGACCATCCGTTTTGCATCTTCTTCCTCAACCGCGGGCGAGGGAACAATGGGACATCCGGTCGGGGTGGTGCTGAACTTCGATCCTCCCGCGGGCGGATTGGAAGTTATGGCCGTAGCGAAGGATCCGCATGCCGGCGATGTTTTGATTCCCTCGCCGGTGATCAATTTCACCGACGGCGCGCGCTCATTTTCCGTGTTGGTGGATGTGCCGGCGGACGGCGTGCAGGAAGGCACGGAGATCGTGCGTCTGGAACTGGAAGAGACGGCAACGCCCCTGCCGGACGGCTGGACATTGT
This sequence comes from Hyphomicrobiales bacterium, assembly GCA_026708505.1. GTDB lineage: Bacteria > Pseudomonadota > Alphaproteobacteria > JAPOUT01 > JAPOUT01 > JAPOUT01. The sequence goes on from JAPOUU010000056.1 coordinate 2,665, forward strand.
TCGCTTCGAACGCAGACGACCACGACCTGACCATCCCGCCGAGCGACCAGACGGCCATGTTTGTCGAAGCAGGCAAGACGGTGAACGAGGATGCGGGTACCGTGGATTTCAAGGTGGCGCTCTCGACGGCTGCGCCCGCGGGAGGCGTTCCCCTCGAGGTCGATATCACCTCGGGCAACGACGGCGATGTCACCTTCACGAGGGAGCGTTTCAGGATCGAGCAGGGTGATCGCGAGCATATGCTGACGGCCACGGTCGTTGACGATTCCCGGGTCGAGACGGCCGAGACGATTGTATTCACCCTGACAAAGGACGCAACCGCCACCTTCCCCGATGCGTGGGGAGATTTGGGAACGCCGCAGACCTTTGAACTCACCATCCTCGACAATGACGAAGCGAATATCGGCTTTACAAGCAGAAAGTCGGTATTGCTGGAAGGTGAAGATAGAAAAGAGTCGCTGACCGTCTCGTTGAGCGGCGAGGTGTCGCAGGAAGTGAGGGTCACGCTAACCGAGAGCGGAGATACCAAAGGAGATCTCACGCCGTCAGATTCGCAGGGAGGGGAGATAGACGAGTTGGTTTTCAAACCCGGGGAGACGAGCAAGGACGTCTTCTTGAAGATAAACAGTGACGACGACATACCCGAAGAAGACGTGAGAATCACCTACACGCTGGGCGGCCCGCTTCCCGATGATATATCTTTCAGTATTACCGATCATGTCGTGCTGTTCGCCGACGATGACCGCACCATCAGTTTCAAAACCCTCGCTTCGAACGTAGCCGAAGGATTTACAGGCCATCCCGTGGGAATTGTGCTCAACTTTGATCCCCCGGCGGACGGTTTGGAGATCATGGTGTCTCCGAGGGGAGCGCATTCCGATGAAATTACCATTCCGGATCCGGTTGTGAGTTTTGCAAGCAACACTCTCGAGAAGGACGTTCTGGTGAACACCATTCAGGATGAAGTGCGGGAAGGTTCGCAACTGGTGCTTCTGGATTTGGAGGAGAACATGAGCAAGCGGCTGCCGCCGGGATGGTCTGTGACCCTCGAGGACAGCCACGACCACGATTTGACGATTCTAGCGAGCGACCAGGAGGCGATGTTCGCCCGGTCGAGCCTGACGGTCGAGGAAGGCGCGGGCACGGTGGAATTCAAGGTGAGGCTCACGGCGGGCGCTTCCGCCGCCCACGTCTCCACTGAAACCGGTGACGAGGTTCCCGCAGGCGTTCCGTTGAAGGTGCAGGTCGCTTCGGGTAATGACGACGGGGATATCACGTTCACGACGCAGGAATTCACGATTGCCGAAGGCGCGCGCGAGCACACGCTGACGGTCGTTATCGATGACGATAGTGATGTCGAGCAGAACGAGACGGTTGTTTTCGAGTTGTCGAAGGGTGCAAACTTTCCGAAAGATTGGGGCGATTTGGGAACGCCAGCCAGTTTCAGGCTCACCATCACGGACGATGATGCGAGTATCGAGTTTGCAAACGCGCGGAGTTCCGTGCCCGAAGATATCGGTGTAACGGAGATACCGCTGACGCTGACGGGCACGCCTCCTGTTTCGGGTCTGCCGATGCGCATTGAGTTTGAGCATTTGGGAAGCACGACCGCGGAGGATTACGCCTTCGATACCAATCCGTTCATTATCCGGCCCGCGGGACCGGGTGAGGCGTATGAGATTGTTGTTGGGATTGCGAACGATATACTGGCCGAGGCGGACGAGACGCTGCGGATGACTTTGCATACCGGGGAGGGTTTCCCGAGTTCCTGGAGCGGCGTGAGCTCGCAGGCAACGCACGAGTTGACCATTCTCGCCAGCGATCATACGGCAATGTTTGCCGAAACCGGCAGGACGGTGAACGAGGGGCAAACAAGCGTTTCGTTCGAGGTTGAATTGTCGGCGGTCGCACCCACGGGCGGCGTTCCCCTGGCGGTTTCCATCGTCTCGGGCAACGGCAATAACGATGTGACATCGTTCTCGCCGGAGAGTTTCGTGATAGCCCCGGGCATCGACACGCAGACGATCAGTGTGGTGGTGGCGGATGATGCAATACTGGAAGACACGGAGACAATTCGATTCGCCCTGGCGAAAGACGCAACCGAAACATTCCCGGAGAAATGGGGCGGTCTCGGCACGCAGACGACCTTTGATCTCGTTATCACGGACAATGACGCGAGCATTGCGTTTGTCGAGGAGGAAAGCGAGGTTGCCGAAGATATCGGCACGGCGAACATTCCGCTTGCATTGACGCGCTCGCCGCCTACGGACGGTTTGGAGATGGAGATCGTGTTTCAGCATGTGGGAAGCACAACCGCGGATGATTACACCTTCAGCACCAATCCGTTCGTTATCCTGCCCGCCGATGTAACCAATGCAGGTACCGAATGGACCTATATGCTCGAACTCCCGATAACGGATGATCCGGAAGTCGAAGGCGACGAGGAGATGCGCCTGGTGCTGGGCACGGGGGGAAGTTTCCCGCCCGAATGGGGCGGGCTGGGCGCGCGCGCAACGCATAAACTGACAATACTCTCAAGCGACCAGACGGTGCAGTTTGCCGAATCCGGCACGACGGTGGACGAGAATGTCGGCGATGTCACCTTTGATGTCGTGATGACGACCGGTGCGCCGACCGACGGCTTGAGTCTGGCGGTGTCGAGTTCGGATACAGGAGGAGTAGATGTCACGTTCTCGCCGGCGACTTTCACGATTTCGGACGGCGACGACCGCATGACCATAACGGCGAGCGTGGTGGATGACGTGCTTCCCGAAGGAGACGAAACCATCACCTTCACCTTGTCGAAGGGTGCGGAGTTCAATGATGAATGGGGCGACCTCGGTGCGCAGACGACTTTTGACCTGACGATACGCGCGAGCGACGGCACCGTCGCGTTTGCGAACCCGACAGAGCAGATGGTGCAGGAGGATGCGGGAGCGGTGATGATTCCGCTTGATGTTACAGTCGCGCCACCGACGGACGGCTTGCCGATGCGCGTGGAGATTGCCGGTCATGGCAACAATCGCCATACTGCCACCACGGACGATTACAGTTTCGATCCGTTGGCTTTCACGCTCATGCCTGCAGAAGACGGCGAGGGCTACAATCTCGTATTCTCGATAATTGACGACGATTTGCCGGAGAATGAGGAGACCTTTGTCTTCACGTTGCACACGGAGGAGGGTTTTCCGACCGGCTGGGGAGGGCTGGGCGAGAAAACAACGCGCTATCTGACAATTCTGCCGAACGACAAGACCATCGGTTTTGTGGACACGCTGCCCGCGGAACTGCCGGAAGGTACGAGCGATTTCCCGCTGGAGGTTGTTTGGAATGCGCCCATAGAGAATAGGTATAATATTAGTAGGAACATTCGTCTTGGCGTGGAGATACAGAAGGCGGTCGGCGGGGGTACAGATCCCAACGAACCTGATGTGTCTTTAGAGTTCCCGCCTGACACTTTCAATGAATTTCAGGATACTTCTCATGAATCAGACTATTTGAACTACACCGGTTCCGCCACCCGTCCCACCGGTTCCGCCGATCCGGACAGGCGAATAGAGATGAACGTGGAAGACGATAAGCTTCTTGAGGAGGACGAGGAGATTGTCGTACGCCTCGTTCCCAAGCAAGGACGTCCCCTGCCCGATGGTTGGAGCATAGACCCGGCCGAATACCGCTTCACCATTCCCGCCAACGATAAATTTGTCGGGTTTACCGCTG
>JAPOUU010000098.1 GCA_026708505.1 Hyphomicrobiales bacterium
CTTTTGCCCACGAGTCGGGCATTCACCAGGACGGCATGCTCAAGCATCACCAGACCTACGAAATCATGACGCCTGAAAGCGTCGGCTTTATGAGTTCGTCTCTCGTGATGGGAAAACTCTCCGGCCGGCACGCCTTTCGCGTGAAGCTCGAAGAACTCGGCTACAATTTTGACGACGAAGGACTTAAAAACCTGTTTGCCCGGTTCAAGGAACTCGCCGACAAGAAGAAAGAGATCAGCGACGACGACATTGTCGCGTTGGTCGAGGACCATTTTGCCCTTGGAAGCGAACGTTTGCGCGTGGTGAGGCTTCATGTTGCCGGCGGCACCGAGCAGCCCGCCCACGCCGAACTCACTCTTGAGGTGGACGGTGTTGAGCACACCACCACCGCCGAGGGCGACGGTCCCGTCAATGCCATTTTCCGGGCCGTGAGGGAGATTTTCCCGCATGACGCCCGTTTGCGGCTGTACAAGGTTCATGCTGTTACCGGGGGCTCGGATGCACAAGCCGAGGTCAGCGTTCATCTTGAAGAGAGGGACAGAGGCGTTGTCATCGGACGTGGTGCCGATACCGACACGCTGCTTGCATCCACGCGCGCTTATGTCAGCGCGTTGAATCGAATGCTCGGCAAGGGGCAAAGCACCATTCCCCGTTCATTGCGAGCGCTTTAATTTATAAAGGTATTCAGTATGTTTTCAAGTCTTCTAGGTATGTTCTCTTCCGATATGGCGATTGACCTCGGTACCGCCAATACACTGATATATGTGCGCGGCCGCGGCATCATTCTAAACGAGCCCTCCGTTGTTGCGCTGCTGGAGAAAGACGGGCGCAATCGCGTGGTGGCGCTGGGTGAAGAAGCCAAGCACATGCTCGGGCGCACTTCGGGCAACCTCAGGGCCATTCGTCCCATGCGCGACGGAGTCATTGCCGACTTCGAGGTCGCCGAGGAAATGATCAAGCATTTTATCCAGAAAGCCCACAACCGCCGCAGTTTTGTTAATCCGCGCGTGATTATCTGCGTTCCCTCGGGAGCGACGCCGGTTGAACGCCGCGCAATTCAGGAGTCTGCTTTGGGAGCGGGCGCACGGGCGGCGTATCTCATCGAGGAGCCGATGGCCGCCGCGATAGGTGCAAAGCTTCCGGTCACGGCCCCTGCGGGATCCATGGTCGTGGACATCGGAGGCGGCACCACCGAGGTCGCCGTGATCGCAATGGGGAAAGTCGCCTATTCGCGTTCGGTTCGCGTGGGAGGCGACAAGATGAACGAAGCGGTTGTTGCGTATATTCGCCGCAAGCACAGTCTGCTCGTGGGTGAGTCTTCCGCCGAGCGCATCAAGGAGAAGATAGGTTCGGCCGCGACTTTGGACAGCGGCGACGAAGTCACCGTGCAAATTCGCGGACGCAACCTGCTCGATGGCGTTCCCAAGGAGATCATTGTTTCGCAAAACGATATTGCCGAGGCTCTCGCCGAGCCGGTCGGGCAGATTGTCGAGGCGGTTCGAACGACGCTCGAGTCGATATCGCCCGAGCTTGCCGCCGATATCGTTGACACCGGACTAACACTGACAGGGGGAGGCGCGCTGCTCTCCAACCTCGATCTTGTTCTTAACCGCGAGACCAAAGGCCTTACTGTCCGTGTCGCCGACGATGCGTTGACCTGCGTCGTTCTCGGGACGGGCAAAGTTCTCGATGACATGGAGTCGTTGAGTAATGTTCTTTCTTCGGGTTATTGAACCGTAGGGCAGGTATTGGACTGAATTAATGTGGGCTCCGGTCGAAAGTAAGTGGCAACGTGCGTGGAGAAGCTTTGCGCACCGTCATGAAATCACCTTCCTGCTTGTGTTTTCGGTGATATTGCTGGTTTTGGACCGTTCCGGCGCCGAGTTTTTCCAGCGGGGGAAATTTTGGCTGACGGATGCTTTCGCGCCGGCTGTAGCGCTTACGGTGCGCGCGGGAGAGGCTTCCGACGCCCTCTGGTTCGCAACGCAAAACCATTTCTCCCTTCTCAAGCGTAACGAAGAATTAAGCGCGCAAAATTCCCGGCTTTTGAAATGGCGCACGCGCGCGCGGGATTTGGAGCGCCGGCTTGCATATTATGAGGATTTGCTTGATGTGGTCGCGATTCCGGACTCGTCCTACCTGACCGCCCGGGCATTGGGAGAGTCCGGCGGCCCCTTCGAGCAAGCGGTGATATTGCAGGCGGGAAGACAAGACGGCGTCGAATACGGATTGGGCGTCGTTAACGCGCAGGGCTTGGTCGGGCGCATCATCGGCGTCGGCGATAAGACGAGCCGCGTGCTTCTGCTTACCGATTTCAACTCCCGCATCCCCGTCCTGATGGAATCCGGCGGCGCCCATGCCATCGTCACCGGCGATAACAGCAATCTGTTGCGTCTCGAATATCTCCCCGAGGGCGAGAAGGTTGCGCCCGGAGACCTTGTGGTGACATCGGGCGACGGCAATTCACTGCCTGCGGGGCTTCCCGTCGGCGAAGTTATCGATGTGAGCGACGATACCCCCGTCGTCCTGCCCTATATGCAGGCGAACAGGCTGGAATGGGTGCGCATCCTTATTCAAGCCGCGCAACATGACATTCCTGAAGGCGACGTCTCCGCCGCCGCCGATGCCGCCGTGCAAAACGCCGATGCCACCGTGCAAAACAATGTGCAACAAGCCTCCGCACGGGAGGAGACGCTGCCGCAATGAACGACGAGTCAATTCCCATTGATGACGATCGGCGCGCGGTAAAACGCGTTCTTTATAATGTTTTACTTGTGTTGCTTGGAGCCGTTTGCGTGATGCTTGCGCGCATGCCTACGGTGTATTCCGAGGGAGTCTCGATGCTTGGCGGCTTGCCCGTCATCTTGGTTTACTCCCTGGCGCTGCGAAATCAAACGGAAGTGCGGCCGGTCAGCATTCTTCTCATCGGACTTTTTCAAGACGTGCTTTCGGGCGGAACCATCGGTGTCTGGGCGTTGTTGTATACGTCGCTTTACGCGCTTGTTCTCTCGCAACAAGAAGGGTTCCTGCAGTTCATCGGCCGCTCGGCGCTGTTTTCGTGGCTTGGATTTATTCTCGTGGCACTTCTCTTCGCGATGTTCTCATGGCTGGTCGGCTGGATTGTTCTCGGTGCGTTAATCCCGATCAAGGGACTGTTTTTTCAAGCGTGCATCGCCATGTTGCTGTATCCGGTGACGTTGTTGTGGCGTATCCGCCTCTCCGTTTGAGGTGTTCGTCTCGTGAGTATATCAAAATGGGAAGGATTGCGGCGGTATGAATTCACAAGGCGAGCGATCGTTACGGGGGGATTCCAAATTGGATTGTTCGGGATACTAGGCGGACGACTTTTTTATCTTCAGGTCAATGAATCCGACAAATACAGCGCGCTCGCCGAACAGAACCGCATTAACACTGTGCTGCTCGCGCCCGAACGCGGACTCATACTTGACCGCAACGGCAGGGAACTGGCGAGCAGCCGGGAGAATTTCCGCGTTGTCATTGTGCCCGAGCAAGCCGGGGATGTGCCGCAAGCGCTGCGCCGACTGAATCGATTTGTCCGGCTCAGCGACGCCACGCTGAAGCGGGTCCTCGAGAGCGCAAGGCGGTTGCCGAATTTTGTTTCCATTCCCGTGGTTGAGAACTTGTCCTGGGAGCAGTTTGCGGAGATTAATCTGCGCGCTCCGGAACTGCCGGGCATTCACTGCGAAGTCGGACGCCTGCGCCATTATCCCCACGCCGACGCTCTCGCCCATGTGGTTGGCTATGTCGCGCCGGTGCGTCCGAAGGATATCGAAAACGATACCGACTCGCTGTTGCGGATTCCGGAGTTTCGAATTGGCCGCTCCGGCATAGAAAACCGTTTTGACGGGTATCTGCGCGGCGTTGCCGGTTCAAGCCGCGTCGAGGTTAACGCGGCCGGGCGGGTCGTGCGCGAACTCGAACGCCATGAAGGGCAGTCCGGCACGGAAGTCGAACTCTCCCTTGATTTGCCGACACAGCTCCGCCTTAATGAACTTCTCAAGAACGAAAGCGCCGCGGGCATCGTAATGGATGTTCACAACGGTGACATTCTCGCGATGGCGTCCACGCCTTCATATGACCCGAATCATTTCAGCACGGGGATTTCCGTCGAAAAATGGAAGGCGTTGATGAAGGATCCGAGCACGCCTTTTTTGCACAAAGCCATTGAAGGGCAATATGCACCGGGATCAACCTTTAAGCTTGTTGTTGCGCTTGCGGCTTTGGAAAGCGGCGTTGCCGATGCGGACGAGGTATATTCTTGTTCCGGTAAATATTCGTTTGGCAGGCGCACTTTCCACTGCTGGAAGAGGCAGGGACACGGACGTCTCAACATGCTCGGTGCGATTATGCACTCGTGCGATGTTTACTTTTACAATCTTGCGCAGCGCGTTCCCATCGAGGCGATTGCCGCTATGGCGCGACGCATGGGGCTTGGCGAGAAGTTTGATATTGACCTTCCCGGCGGCAAAGCCGGGATCGTTCCTTCGCCGCAATGGAAGCGCGAGACTCTCGGCGAGAATTGGTATGGAGGCGAGAATTTAATCACCGCGGTTGGACAGGGATATTTGCTTACAACGCCTTTGCAGCTTGCAGTGATGACTTCACGCATCGCCAATGGCGGGATGGCGGTTTTTCCGCGCCTGGTCAAGCGCGTCGGCGGCGAAAGAGCCAAGCATGCGTCCGCGCCTCCAATGGGGCTGTCGGCTTCGTCGCTGAAGTTCGTCCAGGATGCGATGTACGCGGTGAGCAACCACCAGGGCGGGACCGCCTACGGTTCGCGCATCACCGACCCCTTGATACAGCTTGCGGGCAAGACCGGAACGACGCAGGTGCGTAATATCTCGGTGCAAGAACGCAGAAGCGGCGTTCTTAAGAACGAGCAACTCGAACGTAAATTGCGGGATCATGCCTTGTTCGTTGCTTATGCTCCTTCGGACTCGCCTCGCTACGCGGTTTCAATTGTGGTTGAACACGGAGGCAGCGGCTCAAAGGCCGCCGCGCCCCCCGCGCGTGATATTTTGCAATTTCTTCTCACCCGAAAACGGCGGAGGGCGGTATGATAACAGGCATATTCCGCGCTTTCGGCCGCAGGGTTTCCTTTTTAGATAAACTCGCCGCCCTTGATTTCCCCCTTTTGGCGGTGCTTGTTTTGATTACGAGCGTTGGCGTGCTGATGCTGTATTCGACCGCCGGAGGCTCGATGGAGCATCGCGGCTGGGCGCAGGTTTCGCGTTTGTCCATCGGAATGGGATTGCTCTTGCTTGCGGTGCTTGTTGATATAAAAATTTGGATCAAGCTCGCTTATCCGATTTATATTTTCGCGCTCGGAACGCTTTTTCTTGTCGAATTTGCCGGTTATCAAAGCATGGGAGCGCAGAGGTGGCTGCATATTGCGAACTTCTCGGTGCAGCCTTCCGAACCGATGAAAGTTGCGCTTGTTCTTGCTCTTGCACGTTATTATCACGACCTTTCCGCCGAGAAAACCGTAAGCTTTTCTTCCATGATTTTTCCGCTGATATTGATAGCGTTGCCGGTTGCATTGCTGCTTCGGCAGCCTGATCTCGGCACCGCGATTTTGACGATGTCCTTGGGGATCGGCATTTTGTTTCTCGCCGGCATCCGCTATCGCTACTTCATCTCCGCGATACTGCTCGGGCTTGCGAGTCTGCCGCTGATTTGGCGGTTCGTTCTGCATCCGTATCAGCAACAGCGCATTTTGACTTTCCTGTATCCCGAACAGGATCCGATGGGGGCGGGTTATCATATCCTGCAATCGAAGATTGCGCTGGGTTCGGGCGGCGTGTTCGGGCATGGTTATCTTGGCGGCACGCAGAACCATCTTGATTTTCTGCCGGAAAAAGAGACCGACTTCATCTTCACGGTGCTTGCCGAAGAGATAGGTTTGATGGGTTCGCTTGGATTGATGCTTTTGTATTCTATTGCACTTCTACTGATGTTTTTGATTGCGGTGCGCAGCAGTTCGCATTTTGGGCGCATGCTTGCGATGGGCTTCGGGATTAACTTTTTCCTCCATGCGTTCGGTAACATTGCGATGGTGACGGGCCTAATTCCCGTTGTCGGAATGCCGTTGCCGCTTGTCTCCTACGGGGGTTCCGCCATTGTTGCGATGCTGTTCGGGTTCGGGCTTGTAATGAATGTGCACGTTCACCAGAGCATCGGCGTCGGCTCTGCAACGAATCTCGATTTGCGTTAAAACGTATAGAGAGTATGCTATATCGCTCGTGGGCGTATAGCTCAGTTGGTAGAGCAGCTGACTCTTAATCAGCGGGTCCCGGGTTCGAATCCTGGTGCGCCCACCACGA
>JAPOUU010000090.1 GCA_026708505.1 Hyphomicrobiales bacterium
AGCCCCTGTGGAACTCGGTGGCACAACAAGACATGAACTGACCATCATAAATTAACTCAAATTCACTCCAAATCAACACCAAACGGCGGCGGGGACTCGGAAGATTCTCCTAAGGAACAAGATTGACAAAACCGAATCCTCGCCGCTTCCATTCCAAGATTCCTGATATAATGCGAATGGGCGGCGAGGGAGTTCATTGGAAACTCTCCTTTTAACTCGACTTAATTCTCCCGCCGTTCTTTTCCCCGCACCGTAAGAATTAAGTGTTGTGCGCGGGAAGGTTTGGGAGATTATCAATAAGGTTCGTAAGGGTGCGTTGTATGGAACGCCTGTCGTTAAACGAACCTTCCTGCGGAAACCTCCCTAAGTATCTATCGATATCTCTTTGGGACATCTTCGGATCAACCAAATATCTCCACCAAATGAGTGCCTGTTCTCTCTCTACTATATTTTTGTCACCGTGACGTCTGACAGTCTTATGGCCGTCAATCTTCAGGAAACCAACGATATCCTCCCATGTCAGATTGTTTTCTTGTGCGCGTTCATATAGGTCCGGGTGCGTCTGCCGCATGATGCAGAAACCTGCTACCACGGGTGGAATGAACCACCGGGATTCATTTGCCACTGCAGCCGCCAAAACGACATTGGTTAGCGCACGCTCGATCTTGCGGAGAGACAATTCGTGAGCGTTTACCAAGAATCTAATTTCTTCGAGAACAAGCTCGGCATCTTGGTTGTCTCTAAATTCCGGTTTTAGATTTCGCCATAGATATTCTATATATCTGTCTCGTTTTTTCTGGCTGACATAATTCGGATCCGGCAACATTATCTTTAGGTGATAAAATTTTTCCAAGTATGTGCCGGCATCAAACTCTCCCCCGTATGCCCCTCGGATGGCTGTTTCAAATTGGGGCAAGTCCATGGCGAGAACGAAACAAACGTTCGGTACGGAAAACAGATGCTTCACACGCTCGATTACATCAAGGGCAAACGGAGGACGGCAACGATCAAGTTCATCCACTATGAAAATCAGAGGCAGAGGATGATGACCTCCCTTTTGCCCTTTCTCGGCGATGGCTTTTGACACGTTCATCAGGGATTCGCGAAAACTTTCAAGCAACGCGTGTTCTTCTCTAGTTTTCTGTAGCTTCTCCGAGATGGTGTTTTCAAGAATCTTTTCCGTTTCACTTTCGGCTGCCTCAACCACGGCCTTAACAGCGTCACTCCCCTTCTGAATATCTTCGAAACTTAGAAGCCCTGCAGTTCCAACGCGCGCCGCGAGGCGAAGTCCGATTGGTGCGAATGTCTTTCCGACTTGCTTGGCTGTATCTAAGAATATTTTGGTGGGGGAGTCGTCTTCACCTAACGTTTCTTTTGCTAAAAAATGAATTTCGGATGCCAGTGCCAAGAATGCATCGTCGTGAACATCATTTCCGAACGCATCAAAATACACGACGCTCCCGCCGCGCGCCCTCATCAATCCCGCCCATTGTTTGATAAACACGGACTTACCGCTTCCCCATGGCGCATCGAGATTGATGACCAGCGGCTCATCGATATTTGAAACCAGATTCGCCAGGCGCTCGCCGAATTCGCGATATCCAAAAATATCATTCTCGGCGGTGAAGCCGCCCTGTTCCGGTATCTCCGGCTCAATTGGAGTGAGACGCACGTGGACTATCCCCGGTAATTAAAATTAACAAAAGGGAATCTATACCCGTCCATACAATCATTGCAAGAATTGCCGCGGAAGCCCGGAGAGGGTTTCAGGGCGAATCGGGGTGATTCGAAAAATTTTTGCCGCATTTCCGGGGTTTTTAGGCTTCCTGAAACTGCCCAAATACCGCCGAAAATCCGCCTAGAAATCACATAAGTGTCCGGATTTACCGGAAAAAGCTTGAGTTCCAAGAGGAACCGGAACCTGATGGTGGAGTCTGTGAACCAACCCAAAGGGCGCCCCGGCATTTCGGATGATTTGCCGGGGCGTTTTTTGCGCGTCCGGCCCGACGGAATCTCGGCGCGCCGGCGCCGACCCGCGCGGCGCGAGGCCCGCAAAGAGAACCCTCAAGGAAAGAATTTCAAAGTGTGATTGTTTCCCCCGGCTCAAGGCGCGAAGCGCCGCAAGGCTTATTCGGTTCGGGAGCAGGAGCCTCCGCCCAAGACGCAAAACTTTGAGCAATGCGGATGATTCAAACTCACGGGTCCGAACGCATTCGCCTCGGCCAGGCTTTCGCCCATCTCGAATCGTTCGTCGTATGCCAGCAGAGTGCACGACAGCACGACCGGCTTTTCCGCACCTTTGCGTTTGACGACCATCCGCGAACTCGCGCACATGATGTCCTCGGGACGTTTGCCTAGAATATCCCAGCAAGCTTCCGTTATTTCCGGGGTGTCCTCTTGCTCTTCCATCTCGGGGAACAACACCAAACGGGACGGGTCCGTGCAATCAACTTTCCAGCCGCGCTCCGCGCTCAACGAACCATAACCCTCGCGCATGCTCTCCTCTCCCTCGTCCCAAAGCGTACGCCCGGCTACATCCAGACGAAAGCCGTTTGCGCACAACCAATCAATTCCCTTGACGACCTCGCTCCAATTCTTGTCGCCGCGCTGCTCGTCGTGCAACTCCTCGCGGTAGTGGTCCAAACTCACGCGCATGTGCAATTTGTCGCCGTATTTCTCCCGCAGCGCGAGCAGGCCCTCCTGGATGCGCGGGCGCATCATCGGGCGCATGGCGTTCGTCAACATCAACGCCTCAAAACCCCGCGACAAAGTGTCCTCCAGTATCGCAAGCATGTCCGGATTCATGAACGGCTCTCCCCCGGTAAAGCCAATCTCCTGCGTTCCGAAATCCCCTCCTTCGATCTCGTCCAAAAACGCGGCGACTTCGTCGGCGCGCAAATACACCAGCGAATCATTCTTCGGCGACGATTTGATGTAGCAGTTCGCGCACTCGATGTTGCAAAGCGTCCCGGTGTTGAACCACAGGGTCGTTAAACGTTTGAGGGCGACATGCGCCCGGCGGGAACCATCCGCCGTATAGGCGGGGTCGGAAAACTTCAGCGGCTCCGGCGTTACCTCGGCCACACTCGACTGGGTGCTCATAAACGAACCTCCTATCAATTACTGTGTAAGACCCTACCACCCCTTCCACAATTCTCCTAATCCGCTAACGGTCTTGAACTTTCCGGCGGAGGCGGTAAAACTCAAAAACAGCGCGGGCATGATGTAGTGGTAGCCTCCCAGTTTCCCATACTGGTCGTGCGGGTTCGATTCCCGCTGCCCGCTCCATACTACAAGGGAAATACCGCGAATTCCGGGGGGATTCCGGCCGTTTTTTGGGTAACTACGGCGGTTTTGGGGGAAATTACGGCGTTTCGGGCGTATTTCACCGATATCGGGGTAAAAGCCCGCGGATTCTACCCCCTCCAGCGCGTAGCCGCCGTTCCCGCCCAGCATCCCCCCCGAAGCCTCCGCCGGCCCTTGTCGTCCACTCCCCCGAGCGCATAGACCGGAATCCCCCGTCCCCACAGCCTTGCCCATGCCGACGCCCTGGCAGCGCCGAGCGCCTCCGCCCGGGGGTGCGAATCGGTTGCGAACACCGGCGACAGCATTACCGCATCCATTCCGCTGCGCGAGGCCCGTGCGAGCGCCCCGGGCGAGTGAACGGACCCGGTGATTCGAAATTCGTCAAAAGGCCTGCGGACGGAGGATCCCTCCCATCTCCATTGCGGCAGGTGAACGCCCTGCGCCCGCACCCGCAACGCGAGAGGAACGTCGTTGGCAACAAGCAGGATCAATCGCCGGCGGCGGCATAGCGCGGCAACCGATTCGGCGAGCTCTTCGCGTTGCGGATGCCGGTAGTGTCGAAAGACGACTCCGGATGAACGGGGAAGCGTCTCGAGAATCGGCAGCGGATTCGGGAACCGCGTCTCGTCGGTGACGAGCAGAAAGTCCGGGAGTTTTCTCTTGTTGTTCAGGAGCGTGATTTCTTTTGCCCGAGACCGATTTGTTTGGCGAGTCGCGAGCGTGTGCTGGCATAGCTTTTGGCAACCATCGGATAGTCCGGAGGCAGCCCCCACTTTGCGCGATACTGTTCCGGGGACATGTTGTATTTGGTGCGAAGATGCCGTTTGAGGGATTTGAATTTCAACCCGTCTTCGAGACAAACGATGTGACTGGACGTGACGGACTTGGAAATCGGCACGGCCGGCTGCTGCACCGTCTTCGATGAAATCGTCTTTTGTTCGAGTCGCAAAAGGGTTTCATGTGTTTCCTCGATGAGGCCCGGCAGGTTTTTTGCCGTGACGGTGTGCTTGGTAAGATATGCGGCAACGATCGTGGATGTCATTTGCAGGATGCTGTTATTGCTGTCGTCTTTCATTTTGTTTCGCTGTGTTGCTTTGGAAAGATTTACTATAAAGAAGTTTGGATTTCTTGTCGGAGGATATGGCTGTTTTGTTTATTTTCCGGAATGTTTCTGGCGCCGTTGCGCAAGCAACCGCAGACGCAGGGAGTTAAGGCGGATAAATCCTTGCGCGTCCTGATGGTCGTAGACGCTTGTATCGGATTCTTCAAAGGTGACATGCTCTTGCGAATAAAGCGACATGTCGGACGTTCTGCCGACGATGTGGATGGAGCCTTTGTACAGTTTGACCCGCACGCTGCCTTCAACGCATTCGGCGGCCTTGTCGATGGCGGCCTGGAGCATTTCGCGCTCGGGCGCGAACCAAAATCCGTTGTAGATGAGCTGCGCGTATTTCGGCATCCAGAGATCCTTGAGATGGATGGCTTCGCGATCGAGGGTGATGGATTCGATGGCGCGGCGCGCGGCGAGCAGAACGGTTCCGCCGGGAGTTTCATAGACGCCGCGCGACTTCATCCCGACGAATCGCCCTTCGACCAGATCAACGCGCCCGATGCCGTTGCTTCCGCCAAGGGCGTTGAGCCGCTCGAGAAGCTTGGCCGGAGACAGGGCAACGCCGTCGATGGCAACAGGGTCCCCGTGCTTGAATTCAATATCAACGTAAACGGGAGTATCGGGAGCTTCCTCAGGCGAACAGGTCCGGCGATAAACATGTTCCGGGCATTCGACGCTCGGGTCTTCGAGCAGTTTGCCTTCGCTCGAGGAATGGAGAAGGTTCTCGTCCAGGGAGAAAGGCGCTTCGCCGCGCTGGTCCTTTGAGATGGGGATTTGATGTGATTCGGCAAAGCGGAGCAGTTGTTCGCGCGAACCGAGGTCCCAGATTCGCCACGGCGCAATGACTTCGAGTTCGGGCGCAAGGGCCGCGTAGGTGAGTTCGAAGCGGAGCTGGTCGTTTCCCTTGCCCGTGGCTCCGTGGCACAAGGCATCGGCTCCGGTTTGGCGGGCGATTTCAACTTGCCGTTTGGCGGTTAGCGGTCGCGCAATGGCGGTGCCGAGAAGATAGACGCCTTCATAGAGCGTATTGGCGCGGAACATCGGAAAGACGTAGTCGCGCACGAATTCCTCGCGGAGATCCTCGACAAAGATTTCTTTCACGCCGAGGCTCTCGGCTTTTTTCTTGGCTTCGGCCAGGGATTCGCCGCCGGCTTCCTGTCCGATATCGGCCGTGAAGGTAACGACTTCGCAGTTGTAAGTTTCCCGCAGCCATCTCAGGATGATGGAGGTATCGAGTCCGCCGGAGTAGGCGAGAACGACTTTTTTCGGTGCGGCTTTTTTCATTGTTGTGAACGACGTATCGGCAGGGTTGTGGATTTGAGTTGTCCGCATGCGGCCATGATGTCTTCGCCCCTGGGCGTTCGCACGGGCGAAGCATATCCGGCCCTCTGGAGTATAGCCGCGAAACGCTTGATTGCGGAATCCGATGAACGCTTGTAGGGCGCGCCGGGCCAGGGGTTAAAGGGAATGAGGTTTATTTTGGACGGAATGTTTTTGAGTAGCCGGAGAAGTTCTTTCGCTTCATCGGGGGAATCGTTGACTCCGTCCAGGAGAACATATTCGAAAGTAATGCGCCTTGCGTTGGAAAGCCCGGGATAGTTGCGGCAGGCCTCCAGCAGCGTCTCGATGGGATATTTTTTGTTGATGGGAACAAGCTCGTCGCGCAGTTTGTTGTTGGTCGCGTGCAGTGATATGGCAAGCGAGGTGCCCATTTCCTCGCCGGCTTTCGGGATGGCCGGAGCGATGCCCGCGGTCGAGAGGGTGACCCGCCGTTTGGAAATCCCGAGACCCTCGCCGTCGGTGGCGATATTAACGGCTTGTTTGACGGCATCGAAGTTATAGAGCGGCTCGCCCATGCCCATAAGTACAATGTTGGACAGGCGGCGCTCGAATGTCGGAGTCGGCCATTCACCGAGGTAATCCCGCGCAACGAGTATTTGCCCGACAATTTCCGCAGCCGTAAGGTTTCGTGCAAGCCGCTGGGTTCCGGTATGACAGAAGCGGCAGTTGAGCGTACAGCCCACTTGCGACGAGATGCAGAGCGTTCCACGGCTTTTCTCGGGGATGTAAACGCACTCGACCAATGCACCATCGTTCATTTCAAGGAGCCATTTGCAGGTTCCGTCCACGGAGATTTGTTGCGTTGCGATTTTCGCCCGGGAGACGGCGAAGCGCTGCTCAAGGGCGGCGCGCAACGGAAGCGAGAGATTTGTCATCGAAGCAAATACGTCTTCGCCGTTTACGCCTTGAACATAGATCCACCGCCAGATCTGGGCGGCGCGCATATTCGCGTTCTTGCCTTCGGCAACACCGACATCCGCGGCGACAAGCGCCCGTGCAATTTCCTCCCGCGACAAGCCGACGAGTTCTATGCGCTCGAACGCCACTGCCGGCGGCGCAACGCTTTCGGCAAGGGCTACGGTCATCGACATTTTTTATCGATGGCAGCCAAAGCCTTGGTGACGCCGAGGAGCGAATATGTGTCGGTGGTAAGAGTCCCGCGCGACGAAGTTCCTTTGATGGTCATTTGATCGCCTTTTTTCATGGCCTCGATGAGTGCGGCTTCTTCGCTGTGCGTGTGCATCCAGGCCCAGTGTGCACGCTCCTCGTCTCCTTCCTGCGCACCGGTGTAGAAGGGGAAATCCTCGTTGCCGATTCTCGCGTAAGGTTTGGACTTGGGACTGAATTTATAGCCGGCCCTTAACGAGACTTCGTTGCGTGTTCCGTCTGCGCGATGCGTGACCGTGAAAAAGACCCGGCCGCGATTGAGACCCGAAGGGCGTTCGCGTTTCGGCTTGGAGAGTACATAGCAAATCTCCCCGGCGCCGGAGCCGTAGTGATAAACACTCCAGTCGCGATAGGTTTCGGTGAGTTTGGGCGCGTCGGGAGACTGGGCACGGGCATCGCTAACTGCGAAATTCGCACCAAAGGCGGCGACCGCAAAGAGAGTAAGGAAAAGTTTGATTTTATTCATATTACACATAGGCGTCTTGGAGGTTTGTTGTTGGTTGGAGTTGATTGGTGATGTATCCGTATTTCATGCCGAAACCGGTGAAGTTTGCGGCTATGTTGTTATGTTCGTCAACCGCTATGGCGCCGCCGTCGCCGCCCAGCGGTTTGAGTTGCGTTGTAAGGAATGTATCCATTGCGTCCTTGAGGCTCAAGTCCTTGTATTGCTTGAGCGCGGCTATGTTGTGGGCGGCGGCGGTTCTCAGGAAATATTCGCCGTGTCCGGTGCATGAAACGGCGATGTTTTTATCCGCCCATACGCCCGCACCCGGGATGGGACTGTCTCCGACCCTACCGGCCAGTTTCCTAAAAATCCCGCCGGTGGATGTCGCCGCCGCGAGATTGCCGTGGGTGTCACGCGCGACAGCTCCGACGGTTCCGTGTACGCGCCCGTCATCGGGCTCGGCACGCTGGAAGTAGGAATCAGGATCATCAATGAAGTCGATATTTGCCCCGCGCAAAAAGGATTCGGCACCCCGGCCCGCAAGAAGCACGTGATCGGTTTTTTCCAGGACGGCCCGGGCGGCGAGAACGGGATTTTTAACGGCACGCACGGCGGCAATGGCTCCGGCGTTTTGAGCGGAGCCTTCCATGATGGATGCGTCGAGCTCGACAAAGCCGTCCGAGTTTGGGGCGGATCCTCGTCCGGCTGTATAGAGGGCAGAATCCTCCATGATGGTAACGGCACGGGTAACGGCATCAAGGGCTGCGGCCCCGCTTTCGAGCTCGGCTCCGATGCCTTCAAGAATCTCGTGGAGCTTTTTTAGGGCGGCGGTATAATCCCTATTGGGCCGCGCGCCCGCTCCGCCGTGAACTACAAGTGCGAATGTTTTGGACTTATTCATGGGAGATTTCCGTTTGGGCCTTGTCCATTTCGGTTGCGAGAATAATATCGAGCTCCGTGAGGGATTTGGTTGAGTGTGTCGTTAGCGTTACGTCAACACGATTGTACACGTTTTGCCAATCGGGGTGATGATCGTGCTTCTCGGCGATATCGGCGCAGAGCGACATCCAGCGGAAGGCGGTTTTGAAGGTTTTGAATTGGAAGGTTTTTGTGATGGCATTTTGTTGCGTATTGAGTTTCCATCCGGGAAGGCGCTTGAGGGCGTCGTCTCGGTCGGATTGGGATAGGGTTTCCGGGCGGCTCATGGGTTAATTGATATGTCGAAGCGCGATTTATTACAAGAGAAAGCCGTCAATTGGGGAACGGCTACCGCACCAAGTCTTGAAGATATTGAGACGTTGGCAACGCAGGTTTTTCGCGAGTTGCCCGCGAAGTTTCGTTTGTGCTGCGAGAATGTTGTGTTCTGGGTGATGGATTTTCCCGATGAAGAGACAATGGAAACGATGGAACTGGAGAACGAATATGATTTGCTGGGCCTGTATTATGGCGGCGGAGTTCCGTCTCCGCCGGCTTTGAGAGAGCCGGTCCTGCCGGACAAGATATTTTTATATCGCCAGCCGTTGCTGTCCTATTGGGCGGAGCATGGCGATTCGCTTGGAGATCTGGTTCGCCATGTTCTGATCCACGAGATAGGCCATCATTTCGGCTTCTCGGATGAAGACATGGAGTTGATCGAAGAAAGTGAAGATAGCACCGAAGAAGAAAAAGCGAATCCTAAATAGCTTTCTTCGACTTCGTCGGAACGGACAGACGCTTCAACCCCTTTGTTATACTTGCGGCTTTTTTACGAGTCTGCGCTTCATCATAAGCGGCTTGCATGCGCAACCAGGAGCCCACCGTGCTACCAATGACCTTCTCAAGTCGCAATGCCATCTCCGGTGAGATGGCACACTCGCCCTGAATGACCCGATGCAATTGTGAGCGCGACACGCCTAGAGCCTTTGCACCCTTAGCGGTAGACAGATTCAGATATTCCAGGGCGAATCCAATATCTCGCCCCGGGTGGCATGGACTTTTCATAGTCATAATCGTTTTCTCAGTTAATGGTAGTCGTCAAAATCGACGTCCCTTACATGCCCGTCCATAAAACGGAAGGTAATGCGATAATTGTCTTTGACCGTGACAGCCCATTGACCTTTTCGCTTTCCTTTAAGCGAATGTAATCGCAGATACGACAATCTCATGTCTCGGATATTTTCCATGACATCAAGACGGGAGAGAATGGACTCAATCCTATCTACCATTTCGGGAGGAAGTTTTCGGGATTCCCCCTTTTCGTACAATCGCCTTAATCGGCGGTCCTTGAAGGACTTTATCATTGTCCCTCCTCCTTAGTCTAAACGTAATCATTTTTTTATCTCCCTCAAATAAATATTAGCACCCTTTATCTGACTGGGGGCCTGACTCGATTCGTTTTATATCACCATGTCGCGCGACATGCAACAAAAAATTGGAAAATTTCGAAAAATTTTTTTGGAGTACCTGGAAGGTCTATTCCTCCTTTCCAGCGATGATTTCCCTTGTAGCCTATTTTAACTTGGCATAGCGCGGAAAATCCCTATACTTCCGCTATGAAGGAAGGAAAAAATCCCCCGCGGGTCGGCATTATCATGGGCTCGACCTCGGACTACGCCACATTGCAACATGCCTCGAAAACCCTGACGGAACTGGGGGTGTCGTTTGAAGAACGGGTTGTCTCGGCGCACCGGACGCCCGATCGTCTGTATGAGTATGCCCGAACGGCACGCGAACGGGGGATTAAGGTGATTATTGCAGCCGCCGGCGGGGCGGCGCATTTGCCGGGGATGACGGCATCAATGACTACGCTGCCGGTTTTGGGAGTCCCAATCGAATCGGGAACGCCCGGAGTTGGAGGGTTGGATAGTTTGCTTTCGATTGTTCAAATGCCGCGCGGTATTCCGGTTGGAACTTTGGCGATCGGTGATTCGGGCGCAATGAACGCGGCATTGCTTGCGTGTTCAATCCTTGCGCTGGAGGACCCGAATTTATCGAAGCGTTTGGATGATTGGCGTGCGCGCCAGACAGAGTCGGTTCCCGAAACCCCCTCGACAAAATCGTGATGCTGCCCGAGGGTAGCACCATCGGCATTCTGGGAGGCGGCCAGTTGGGTTGGATGCTTTCACTTGCCGCCAAGGAGCTGGGATATCATTGTCATATATTCGCACCGGAAGAGAATCCTCCTGCGATGCAAGCCGCCGCACACCACACCCGTGCCGGATTCGATAACATTGACAAATTAAAAACTTTTGCAAAAAGCGTTGATGTAATTACGTATGAATTCGAAAACATTCCCGTTGAACCTTTGTGTGCAATTAAAGACATCTGCGCCATTCATCCCTCTCTCAAAAGTTTGGAAATTTGTCAGCACCGTTTGAAAGAAAAAAATTTCGTAAAAGACCTAAAAAAACTCACGACACCATTTGCAGAGGCCCGCATCATTAATCATTTACCCCCAATTTTTAATATTGAATTACCGGCATTCGTGAAAACTCTACGGATGGGCTACGACGGCAAAGGACAATTCGTTCTTCGCGAACGGGAGGACAGGAAAAAAGTTCCCGAAAAACTCGGCAAAGGCCCCTGGATTGCGGAAGTGGCCGTGGATTTTTTCCAAGAGTTTGCCGTGGTAGTGGCACGGGACAAAAACGGAAACACGCGCTGTTTTGACGCCATTGCCACTTACCATGAGGGAGGTATTTTGCGGAAAGCAAAAATTCCGTCCGGACTACATCCCGAGTTTGAAACTTACGCACAACAAACCGCTGCTGAAATTGCCGAGGAACTCAAACACGTTGGTGTTTTGACGGTGGAGTTTTTTCTTCTCAGGAACATTAATGGTGCCGAGGACAATGACGGAACTAACGCTTCCAAACGTGTTCTTGTCAACGAGATAGCGCCTCGAGTTCACAACTCAGGACATTTAACACGCGAAATTTGTGATACCGATCAGTTTAAGCAACACATACAAGCAATCTGCGGATGGAGTCTAGGAGATACAACACGCACGAAGAATGCGAAGATGGTAAACTTGCTCGGGGATGAAGTGAAAAAATGGGAAAAACCCCCTGATGATCCCAACATCAATGTTACTATATACGGCAAGGGAGAAGCGCGCCCCGGACGAAAGATGGGGCATGTCGTTTGGACGCAACCAATCAGTCGGTAGAGGGCGTGTCGGCGTTTTTCCCGGGCATAAAACTATCGAACCGCTTCTTGAATCGAGACAGACGTCCGCCCCTGTCGATGAGGTGCTGTCCTCCGCCGGTCCACGCCGGATGCGTGGTCGGGTCAATTTCGAGGGTGAGCTTGGCGCCCGGCTCCCCGAAGGTCGAGCGCGTCTGGAAAGTAGAGCCATCGTTCATAACGACGGTAATCTCATGGTAATCGGGATGGATGTCTTTTTTCATGGATAAGGATATAGCGCGAATCACCGGGGATGACAAGAGTGCGACGGAGCGGCTTCGTCCGCTGCGCGATCTCGCCCCTTTCCTGGCTCCCTACAAGATGATGGTCGCGGCAACGCTGATTGCGTTGCTGGTAGCGGCAGGAGCCACTCTGGTGCTGCCTCTGGCGGCGAGAAGGGTGATTGATTTCGGGTTCTCGGGGGAGGATGCCTTGTTCATTGACCGCTATTTTCTGGCGATGTTCGCAACGGGCCTGATTCTCGCGATCGCGAGCGCGGCCCGGTTTTATTTCGTGAGCCGACTGGGCGAGCGGGTAGTGGCGGACTTGCGCGTTGCGGTGTTCCACCGCCTCGTGAATTTGAGCGCGGATTTCTTCGACAGGATGCGCCCGGGCGAAATCACATCAAGGCTTACGGCAGACACCACCGCGATAAAAAATACGGTTGGCTCGGTTGCATCAATCGCGCTGCGCAATTTTGTTTTGCTGGTCGGCAGCTCGGTGATGCTTGCGATAACTTCGCCGCGCTTGTCCGCGTTGGCGCTGATAAGCATTCCGCTGGTCGTGATCCCGCTGATACTGCTGGGCAAGCGCGTGCGCAGAGCGTCAAAACAAAGCCAGGAGTTATTGGCGGTATCGAGCGCGTGGGCGAGTGAAAGTCTTCACGCGATTCAGGATGTCCAGGCCTTCACCCACGAGGAAGTCGAATCGCGGAGATTCGCCGATGCGACGGAAGCCGCTTTTGTGGCCGCGTGCAAACGCATCGGCGTGCGGGCATTGTTGACAGTGATAGCGATTGCGGCGGCGTTTTTTGCGATAACTTCGGTGTTGTGGCTGGGAGCCTTGTCGGTGCTGGAAGGCGAGATGAGCGCGGGGGAACTGGGACAGTTCATTCTGTACGCATTGCTGTCGGCAACCGCGCTGGGTGCGCTTGCAGAAATCTGGGGTGAGTTGCAGATTGCAGCCGGCGCATGCGAGAGACTGATGGAATTGCTGCGCAAGAAGCCCTCGATTGTTTCCCCGTCCAATCCGCAAGCGCTGCCTTCGCCGCCGCGCGGGGAAATAGAACTGCGCAACGTTTCTTTCGAATATCCGGAATCAAAAGACATTCCGGTTTTGAAAAACATTTCCTTCCATATCAAACGCGGCGAGAGCGTTGCACTGGTCGGGAGATCGGGTGCGGGCAAGAGTTCGGTGTTCCGGTTGCTGTTGCGTTTTTACGATCCCGTCTCCGGGGAGGTTAGAATCGACGGGGTGCGATCGTGCGACGCCGCCCTGAAAGATGTGCGCGGGATGTTTTCCGTGGTCCAGCAGGACGCGGTTTTGTTCGGGGTCTCCATCGGGGAGAACATCCGATACGGACGGGAGGATGCGAGTGATTCGGAGGTGAGGGAAGCCGCAAAACTGGCGCACGCGAGCGAATTCATCGAGGCACTGCCGGACGGCTATGAAACGATTTTGGGCGAACGCGGGGCGATGCTCTCGGGCGGACAAAGGCAGCGGGTGGCGATTGCGAGGGCGTTGTTGCGGGATGCGCCCGTGCTGCTTCTGGACGAAGCAACGAACGCATTGGACATGGAGAGCGAGGAACAGGTTCGCGCGGGGCTTTCGCGTCTGATGCACGACCGGACGGTGTTGATAATCGCGCACCGTCTGTCAACGATTCGAGGCGTCGACCGCATCCTGGTTTTGGACGGCGGACGCCTGGTAGGCGAGGGAACCCACGAGTCCCTGTTGAAAGAAAATGATTTGTATCGCCGGTTTGTAGAGCTGGAAGCGCGCGCTTAATATTTCCAGAGCGATTTTTTGTTTTTCCTTCCCAGTGTTGCGACAAATTCTTTATGCGCTTCCGTTTCCTCTTCGCTCACCTGTTGGGGCAGTGGATTCGGGCGCGGAGGGATGGCATTCCCCGGCGTTTGGGAAGCGGCGTCCATCAATGAATTCGAAGCACCACCCGCGGCGAGATTCATGCCGATCTGCTCTTCGAAGCCGGAGAGTTTTTGATAGACTTTGACCAGCAAGTCGGCATCGAGAAGAGCGCCGTGCAGGCCTCTTGCCTTGTCCGCTATGCCGAAGTGTTTGCATAAAGCGTCCAGACTGAAGGGCCCGCCATATCCTTTTGCCGGGAGTTCGCGTCGCGCCTTTGCGAGGGTATCAACCACGGGATTATCCTCGAGAGTGTTGCGACCGACCTGCCGGAGCTCCATGTTGATGAACGCCAGGTCAAACTCGGCGTTGTGTATTACAAGTTGTGCATCGCCAAGAAAGTTGGCGAGGTCCTCGGCGATCTCAACAAAACGAGGCTCCTCCTGGAGACGATCCGTTGTGAGTCCGTGCACCCGGACGGCCTCTTCGGGAACCTCCCGGTCGGGATTCATGTATCGGTGGAATTTCTCGCCGGTCGGCCTTCCGTCAACGAGTTCTATGCACCCGATTTCGACCAGCCTGTCGCCGTCGTCATGTTTGAGTCCGGTGGTTTCGGTATCAAGAACAACTTCTCTCATTTATTTTCCCTCCTGTTGCCTGTGTTTGTTACGGTATGTCGCGTTTTTGAAACGCCGCCTCTTTCAGCATGGCGGCAATATTCTTTTCTATCTTTCTCCAGTCGCCTTCGTTATCGATAATATAATCCGCCAGGGCGCGTTTGTCCTTAACGGGTAGCTGCTTCGATTCGAGCATATCGAATTTTTCATCGCTCATGTTCGATCTCTGCCTCAAACGCTCGCGCCTTGTTGCTTCCGGCGCATCCACGACAATGACAATGTCCGCGCCTCCTTTATCGGTCGTGCCGCCTTCGAGCAGAAGCGGAATGTCCAGAATAACCATCCACGCGATGGAATCTTTGCATTGTTCGAGAAATTCCCGGCGCGCTTCTCCGACAAGCGGATGAACGATGGCGTTGAGATCTTTAAACCCGTCCGGATCGGCGGCAAGCGATTCGCTGAGTTTTTTTCTATCGATTCCCCCCTCTGAATCCAGAACGCCGGCAAACCTCCGCGCCACGGGATCAACGGCTTTGCCTCCGGGAAGGTAGAGTTCATGTACGGCCAAGTCGGCATTGAACAAAGGCGCTTCGGCCTTGATGGCGATCGTGGAGGCGACTTTGCTTTTCCCCGCACCGAGGGATCCTGTGACTGCAACGAGGAGCATCGCTAACCAAGGCTCCCGCGGGCGCGAAGTTCGTCTTCGAGCAGCTTACGCAATGCCGGCGTGACTTCCGGACGCACGCCGAACCAGGCCTCGAAGGAGGGAACGGCCTGGTGCATGAGCATGCCGAGACCGTCGATGGCGGCGAGTCCTTGTTTCTTTGCGGCTTGCAGCAATTCGGTTTGCAACGGCGTGTAAACGATATCGAGGACGACGGCGTCACCTGCCGGCCCGGACGCCAACTCCGCCGGAGCGATTCCTATTCCCTCCTCCAAACCCGGCGCACCGAGCATTCCAAGGCTGGTTGTGTTAACGAGGATGTTTGCGTCTTTGATTGCGGCGCGGACATCGTCTTTGCCGAAGACCTTGCCGTTGGAAATTTTGAGTTCCTCGAGAAGTTGCTCGGCCCGCTCCTGCGTCCGGTTGAGAACGGCGATCGATTGAACCCCGTGATTTTGCAGCGCGGCGAGAATCGCACGGGCGGCTCCTCCCGCGCCAAACACAACGGCTTTCTTGCACGGCAGGCAGTTCGGCGCCCGCTCGCGAAGGCTTTCAATAAACCCGTAGCCGTCAGTGTTTCTTCCCTCCATTTTTCCGTTGTCGGAAAGGACGACGAGATTGACGGCGCGCAGGTGTTCGGCGGTGGCATCAAGAGTGCCATGCGATTCGATGTAGGAAAAAACCGCCTCCTTATGCGGCACGGTGACATTGCATCCGGCAAAGCCGTTGCCGGCAAGGCTTCCCAGAAAAGCGGGCAGGTCGTCGGGAGGAACCGGAATGGCTTCGTATATTTTCCCGGGCAAGTTCGCCTCGCGCATCCAGTGTTGATGGATAATCGGCGAGAGGGAATGTTCGAGCGGCCACCCGATAACACCAACGCGACGCAGGCGCGTGTTCATTTGTCGATGGCTCCCAGGGTTCGCAGCGCTTCAAGCAGCGGGAGAATCGGCAGCCCGAGAGCGGCATGGAAGTTCCCTTCGATTCGCTCAAAAAGCGCGATCCCCCTGTCCTCGAGGCGGTAGGCCCCCACGCTTTGCGCGAGCGAATCACCGCCGTGGGCGATGTATTCCTCAAGCACGGCATCGGAGAATTTCCGCATGACCAGCAGAACGGTTTCGTCATGCTCAAAAGGAATCTCCCCGTCACAGGCAATCGCAACTGCGCAGTGGAGCGTATGGACATCGCCGCGGAGCAAGCCGAGACGTGCCAGCACGCCGGTTTCGCCGACGGGTTTCTGCAGCAAGCAATTTTTATGTCGGAGGATCTGGTCTGCGCCGATAATGATTCGCCCGGGATGTTTTTCGCTAACGATGCGTGCTTTCTCTCGCGCAAGCATTCGTGCCAGGGCCCCGGGTGCAAGATTGGAATGATTCCGAAAAATATCATCTTCATCCAAACCGGATGTGATCACTTCAACATCCACGCCGGCATCCTTGAGTATGCGGTGACGAATATCGGAAGCTGATGCAAGAAGTATGGACATGGCAACGGTGGTTATGTCTGTGAAGGAATCTGTGAGTCTTTGTGTGTCGTTGTTGATGGAGTATGCCACAAATATGCAAAGCTGATGAATGCAGGATCTATATGTGGATACAGGCGAATTGTTTCAACATGGTATAGAATGTGGAGAAACTTTTGGATAGACTCCCGCATGCACTCCTATAATCGTGCGCAAACCACGATAAAACCGAGTAAAATCCGTAAAAACAATTCTGTGGATAAAGTCTGTATAACTCAAAATACAGGGTTTTCCACAGGTACTATAACAACAACAATTAAATTATATAATAATTATGTAAGATACCCGTGATGACCCTTCCCGACAGACCATTCTTACGAGCCTTTGGAGATTCCATAACACCGCCGCCTTTATGGCTCATGCGCCAGGCCGGACGTTATCTTCCCGAGTATCGAAAACTGCGTTCAAAGGTTTCGAATTTCCAGGAACTTTGTAATACACCCGATTTGGCCGTTGAAGTAACCTTGCAGCCGATTAAGAGATTTGATTTTGATGCCGCGATTATTTTCTCGGACATATTGCTTCTGCCTTCGGCGTTGGGACAGGATCTCCGTTTTGAGAACGGCAGCGCCCCGCGTCTTGCGCCCGCACTGCGAACAAACGAAGATTTGGCATGTTTACACGAAGATAATTATCTTTCCTGTTTGGCACCGACATTGGATGCCATTGCTATCACCCGTTCCCGCCTTTCGAAAGAAACAAGCTTGATAGGTTTTGCCGGAGCGCCGTGGACGGTTGCTACCTACATGACGCGCGGCGATTCAACAGGAGACACGCGTGCGGAAGCAAAATTATTCCATTACCGCGATAAAAAAGGTTTTGACCGCTTGTTGGACATCCTTACGCGCACGACCATCGCTTATCTCGAAAAACAAGTTGAAGCGGGCGCGGATGCGATTCAGTTGTTTGAAAGCTGGGCCGGAGATCTTCCCGAAAGTGTATTTCGAGAGTGTTCCCTCAAACCGATAGCCGCCATCACGAAATCTTTGCGCAAGAAGTATCCCGCGCTTCCGATTCTGCTTTTTTCGAAAGGAAGCGGATTGCTGCAAAAACTTTATGCGACCGAAACGGACATCTCCGCGATTAGCATTGATGCCGCAACGCCGTTGCCCTGGGCAAGAGACGAGTTGCAGCCCCGCAAGCTCGTTCAGGGCAATCTGGACCCTTATGTGCTTCTCGCGGGGGGCGCGCAGATGGAAAGCGGGATAGACGACATAATGAAACATCTCTCGGGCGGGCGATTCGTTTTTAATTTGGGACACGGCATCTTGCCGGCTACGCCCGTTGAGCATGTCGAGCGTTTGGTGGAACGCGTGCGCGGGTATAAGCCATGACGATTCGCCGCGCCGTGGTGTTGTTCAATCTTGGAGGGCCGGACAATCCCGAATCGGTTCGTCCGTTTCTTTACAACCTCTTTTCCGATCCGGCGATAATTTCACTTCCGAAACTGCCGCGTCTTTGTCTCGCCTGGCTGATTTCGAAACGCCGGGCCCGCGAGGCGGCGAAGATTTACGCGCACCTGGGAGGAAAATCTCCTCTGTTGGAGGAGACCCGCGCGCAGGCGCACGCATTGGAAGCGCACCTGAACAAATCCGCCGGAGACGATGTCGTTTATCGAGTGTTCGTGTCGATGCGCTACTGGCATCCGCGCGCCCGTGAAACCGTTGCGCACGTGAAGGAATGGCGCCCGGACGAGATCGTGTTGCTGCCTTTGTATCCGCAATACTCAACAACCACGACCCAGTCCTCAATGCTGGAATGGGCAAGGGAGGCACGTGAACAAGGTCTGGATGCCCGTCGTCATGTCGTGTGTTGTTATCCCGAAGAGCGCGGTTTTTTGCGAGCCCACGCCGAAGGCATTGAGGAGCGTTTGTCGGGTTTGCTCGATCGCGGAATCGGGTTGGACGACCTCACAATTTTATTTTCGGCGCACGGCCTGCCGGAGCAGGTGATTCGCTCCGGCGACCCGTACCAGCGGCAAGTTGAGCGGACCTGCGCCGGCGTGATGCGGGAGCTGCGCCTGCCGCAGGGATCCGTCCGCGCGGATTGGCAGGTGTGCTACCAGTCCCGCGTGGGCCCGATGGCATGGATAGGGCCTTCGATAGACGAAGCTCTCACGCAGGCGGGCGCGCAAGGGCGGGGTGTGGTGATTGTTCCGATTGCCTTCGTGAGCGAGCATTCGGAGACGCTGGTTGAATTGGATGTGGAGTATCGCGCTTTCGCCGGGAAGGCCGGTGTGAAATTCTACGAGCGCGTGCCGGCGCTGGGAGTTCGTGGTAGTTTCATTACGGCTCTCGGGGATTTGGTTGCACGCGCCCTGTCGTCTTCCTCGCCGCTTTGTCCGCAGGAGGAGCAGCCCGCCGGAGACCCTCGATGTTCTATGCTTGCGCTTGCGCCGTTCAAACAGGAGAGTGCCCGTGCTGTATGAATATTACTTTTGGATAAAAGCGTTCCACGTTGTTTTTGTGTTGTTTTGGATGGCGGGACTGTTCTACCTGCCCCGTCTGTTTGCCTACCATTCGAAGGAGACCCCCGGCTCGGCGCAATGGAACACTTTTTGCGTGATGGAGCGCCGCCTTGCCATCATCATTATGACGCCCTCAATGGTGGTTTCGTGGGTGCTGGGCTTGGTTCTGCTTTCGAGCGGATATTTGGATTTTTTCGCATGGTGGATATGGGGAAAATTAGCGCTTGTGGCGGGAATCACGTGGTATCATGCCCTGTTACTGCGCTGGAGGCGTGAGTTTGCCGGGGGCAAGGCGCCCCATGGCCCCGCCTTCTTTCGCGTGGTAAACGAGGTGCCCCCCTTGCTGGCCGCGGGGGTGGTGGTGCTGGCAATTGTTCGTCCGTTTTAAATGTTGCATGCTAGGGAGAATGTTGGTATAGGTATATGAGGGGATGCGTTGGCGGTGTTGGATGCGCCCGCTGTGAAATTTTCGTTTCATTTTTGGTGCCTGTTATTTGGCGATTTCCGTGTATGAATTAGGAATTGAAGGATATGCTCGTTGAAGATTTGAGCGTCATGAAATTACATGACCTACGTTCGCAACAACCCGCTGAGTTGTTGTCGTTTGCTGAAAACCTGGGTGTTGCAAATGCGAATGCGTTGCGCACGCAGGAATTGATTTTCGGGATTTTGAAGAAACTGGCCGACCGCGAGGTCCAGATCATCGGCGAAGGCGTCGTTGAGGTTCTGCAGGACGGTTTTGGATTTTTGCGCTTTCCCGAGTTTAACTACCTGCCGGGCATTGATGATATCTATGTGAGTCCGCAGATGCTTCGGACTTACTCGCTTCGAACGGGTGACACGATTGAGGGGGACATAATGGCGCCGCGCGACGGCGAACGTTATTTTTCCTTGATGAAAGTAAACAAGATAAATTTCGAGCCGCCGGACAAGTCGCAGCACAAGGTTCACTTTGATAACCTCACGCCGTTGTTTCCGAGCGATCGGCTCGAGATGGAGGAAGAAAAACCGGCCGATCCCAAAGGCGGAGCACCTCGTGTGATTGATGTGATATCGCCGTTGGGGAAAGGGCAGCGCGCGTTGATTGTCGCGCCGCCGCGCACCGGTAAGACGGTTTTGCTGCAAAACATTGCACATTCGATAACGACGAATCACCCCGAGTGCTACCTGATTGTGCTTCTGATAGACGAGCGTCCCGAAGAGGTCACCGACATGAAGCGTTCGGTCAAGGGCGAGGTGATTTCCTCGACCTTTGACGAGTCTGCGGTGCGGCACGTCCAGGTTGCCGAAATGGTGATCGAGAAGACCAAGCGCCTGGTCGAACACGGGCGCGATGTCGTGATATTGCTGGATTCAATAACGCGGCTGGGCCGTGCGTACAACACGGTCGTTCCCTCGTCGGGGAAAGTTCTGACCGGTGGTGTGGATGCGAATGCACTGCAGCGTCCGAAACGCTTTTTTGGTGCGGCGCGCAACATTGAGGAGGGCGGTTCGCTCACAATCATCTCAACGGCTTTGATCGACACGGGATCGCGCATGGACGAGGTGATTTTCGAAGAGTTTAAAGGCACGGGCAACTCGGAGATTGTTCTGGATAGGAAGCTGGCCGACAAGCGGGTGTTCCCGGCGATTGATATTTTGAAATCGGGCACGAGAAAAGAAGAGCTATTGGTCGATAAGGACGTACTGCAGAAAACGCATGTGCTGCGCCGGATACTTTCCTCGATGAACACCGTCGATGCGATGGAGTTTTTACTGGATAAGCTCAGCTCGACGAAAACCAACTCCGAATTTTTCACCTCAATGAACAATTAAGGGAGCGGTTTGATGGTCGAACGTCGTGCGTCTTTTTCTGCCATGGCGGATGGCAGCGCCGAGGATTGGGGGATTATCGCGGAAGAGACCAAGCGTTACGAAGGGGGATTAGCAGACAGGGTTTTAGCCCATTTGGAGGAACTGCGGGGGGAGCACGGGGGATTTGCCGTTGATCGTTTTGAGCACTCGTTGCAATCGGCGAGTTTGGCGCATCGTGCCGGCGAGGACGAAGAATATGTCGTGTGCGCCTTGTTGCACGACATCGGAGACAGCATTGCGTGTTTCAATCACGCAGAACTGGCGGCCGTAATGCTGCAGCCGTTTGTCTCGGAGGAGAATTACTGGATGGTCGCACGCCACGGAATCTTCCAGGGTTATTATTTCTTTCACCACTGCGGACTGGACAAGGACATGAGGGAGCGGTATCGCGGACATCCCCACTTTGAGAGGACCGCGCGTTTTTGCCACCAGTATGACCAGAACGCTTTTGATCCGAACTACAAATCGTTGCCGTTGGAAGCTTTCGTTCCGATGGTGCGTAAACTGTTTTCCGCCCCGCGCCGCAGTATCTATCTTGCCGATTGACCGGGGAGCTTTGTAAGCCGGTTCAAAGCACGGGGGATTTGCGCGCCGGCACGGAGTTATACTCCCCTTAAAAGATTAGGCCCCGGACGCTTGCAAGCAGAGGCGGCTCCGAGGCTCATAAACGGAGTATAAACTACATGAAACGAGAAAGCAACCATTCAATTAAAAAAGTCACGCTCTCTAAATGCTTTAAAAATCATCAAATTTAGTCTCGATTGTCCCAAGTTTAGTATCAATACCTACAAGCCTGGTCTCAATTTCTGTAAATTTTTCTGATAGATACCAAAACCCGCCAAGTGAGACCATTACTACGGTGACTATAATCGCAATGGTTTGTTTCATATTTACGCTACCATAATCATTTGGTTTAAAGGGATTCTTGATTTTCATCATATCTTACCTCTTCTATTTGTCAAGTGAATTTAGATACACTCTCGCCGATTTGATTAGCCAAACACTATGCACCAACGGAAAAATTCGAACATGGATGTTTAGCGGATTATGATGCCGACCATGAAAACAATCTACGCCGAATCAACCAAGCCCGGACATGCCGCGCTCTCCGTCATCCGAATCTCCGGACCGAACGCGGCGGCGACCGCTCTTGCGATAACGTCCCAACCGCTTCCCTCTCCGCGCAGCGCCGTTCTCCGGAGTTTCCACCATCCCGAAACAAAGAAAACGATAGACAGGGGGCTTCTCGTATATCTCAAGGCCCCCAACAGTTTCACAGCCGAAGACACCGTTGAGCTCCATTTGCACGGATCTCCCGCCGTCATGGCCGCAATGCTTGATGCGCTTGGTTCCATTGAGGACATCGCGCCCGCGCAACAAGGCGACTTCACCCGGCAAGCCTTCGAGAACGGACGACTCGATCTTGCCGAAGTTGAGGCGCTCGCTGATCTAATTGCCGCCGAAACCGAACTCCAGCGGCAGCAAGCGTGGAACAGTTTGGACGGGGCCTTGCGCAATCTCTCCGAAGACTGGAACGGCCAATTGCTCTCATGCCTGGCGCGCGTGGAAGCGGTGATAGAGTTTCCCGAAGAAGACACTCTCGCCGCGACCGAAGCGATACACACGCCCCGCGAACAGTTGCGTGCATTGCTCGCGCAGGTGGATGCGCACTTGCAGAACGCCCGTTGCGGCGAGCGTTTGCGCGAAGGCATTGAGATTGCTTTGGTCGGCGCGCCCAATGTCGGCAAGTCGAGTTTGTTTAACGCGTTGCTGGGACGCGAGCGCGTATTGGTTTCGCCGGTTCCCGGAACGACGCGCGATATCATCGAGGCGCGTCTGGATCTGGGAGGCTATCCGGTAACGCTGGTGGACATGGCGGGTTTGCGCGAGGGGGGCGATGCGCTTGAGTCGGAGGGAATCGCACGTGCGCGCACGCGCGGCGCGGATGCGGATGTTCGTTTGATAGTTCTCACGAGCGAACTTTCGCCGGAGGAGCGGCAGGAGAGTTTGTCGATGCGCCGGGACGGCGATGTCGTCGTGTTGAACAAGTGCGATGTGCTGGCAACGGACGGGGAGGATTCGTCCTTGCCGCGTTTGTCTGCGCGAACGGGGGAGGGGATGGACGGGTTGCTGGATGCGTTGGTTGGTGTTGCGGGAGGATTGCAGGGGCGCGAGCACGGCGTTATTACGCGGGCGCGCCACCGCGATGTCGTCGGGAGGTTTCGTGCGGGGCTGGCGGAGGCGCTTGCGGAGATGGATAATGCGGAGCCGGATATGGAACTGGCGGCGGAGGGGCTGCGTTTGGCGGTGCGGTCGCTGGCGTATTTGTGCGACCCGGTGGATGTGGAGGATGTTTTGGGGGCGGTGTTTTCGGAGTTTTGCATCGGCAAGTGAAGACGGCGGCGCTCTGCGTTTTAAAGTGGTATGGTCGTAACCCTGCGTGACAACATCCTCGTTGTTCGCGTGCGATTTTCTTGAAACCCCCGAGCGAGATGACCATGAACCGCCTTGCAGACGCCCTCAGTCCCTATCTGCTCCAGCATGCGGGCAATCCGGTTCATTGGTACGAGTGGTGCGATGCGGCGTTTGAGGAAGCGCGCACCAAAAACAAACCCGTTCTTTTGTCGGTCGGTTATTCATCGTGTCATTGGTGCCATGTGATGGCGCATGAAAGTTTTTCGGATCGCGAGATTGCCGATGTGATGAACAAGCATTTCGTCAATATCAAAGTCGACCGCGAAGAGCGTCCTGATGTTGATGCGCTGTATATGCGTGCGCTGCAACTGACGGGAACGGGAGGCGGGTGGCCTTTGACGATGTTCCTGACGCCGAAGGGCGAGCCTTTTTGGGGAGGAACATATTTTCCCCCGCGCGAGAAATTCGGCCGTCCGGGTTTCATCGAAGTGCTGCATTCAATCGCGCGCGTATACGCCGAGGAGCCCGAAAAAGTTTCAAGCGCGGTGGATGCCATGGGGGAGGGGCTGGCAAAACTCACGGAAGTGCGGCCGTCCTCGGATATTGCGCCGGACGACATCTCGAAACAAACCCTCCGGTTTCTCGAGGTGACCGACAAGGAGCACGGAGGCATTCCGGCCGGCGCGCCGAAATTCCCGCAGACCCAATCGATGGAACTGCTGTGGCGCGGCTGGCGGCGTACGGGCGATAGCGCTAGCAGGGATGCGGTTTTACTTGCGATGGAGCGAATGTGTTCGGGCGGGATTTACGACCACCTGGGCGGCGGGTTTTATCGCTACAGCACGGATCGTTACTGGCTGGTTCCGCATTTTGAGAAAATGCTGTACGACAATGCGTTGATGATTTCTTTGCTGTCCGCCGTGTGGCAGGACACGCGCATCGAACTGTATCAACAGAGAATAGAAGAAAGCGTCGATTGGCTGTTGCGCGAGATGCGGCTGCCCTCCGGCGCGTTCGCCTCGAGTTTGGATGCGGACAGTTCCGGCGGGGAGGGCAGTTTTTATGTTTGGCGCGAAGACGAAGTCGATGCGATTCTCGGCAACGAAAGCGGCGTGTTTAAAGAAACCTATGATGTAAGCGCAAAAGGCAATTGGGAAGGCGTCTGCATTTTGAACCGGCTTCGCGATTCAAAAAACGCGGACGAAAAACTTTTATCGCCTTTGCGCGCACGCTTGCTGGCCGAAAGGGAAAAGCGGGAACGTCCCTCCCGCGACGACAAGATTCTCACCGACTGGAACGGTTTGGCGATAGCGGCGCTGGCGCGGGCGGGGGTTGCGCTGGACAGGCCCGAATGGACGGATGCCGCGCGCCGCGCTTTTGCGTTCATTGTGGACGACATGCGAGACGGAAACGGAGGATTGCTTCACGCGAGGCGCATTGAGACGAGTGCGAACATGGGCAAGTCGAGCGTAGGCGCGATGGCGTTCTCCACGGATTATGCCGAGATGATTAACGCCGCATTGACTCTCCATCAGTTTTCGGGAGACGAAAAGTTTTTGCGCCATGCTCTCGATTGGATCGCCGTGCTGGACAGGGATTATCGCGTCGAGAACGGCGAGGGGTATTACGATACGTCAAAGTCGGGCGAGAAATTATTGCTGCGCCTGCGTACGAGCGAGGACAGCGCGCAGCCTTGCGCGAATTTCGTGATGGCCGGCGTGTTCGCAAAATTATTCCACCTGACCGGCGAGACGGATTACCGGGAGCGGTGCGCCGCTTTGCTCGCGCTGGACGCAGGCGGATTGCAAACCTATTTCTTCGGTCTGGCCGGATTGTTGTGCGCCGCGGATGATTTCTTCCATGCGACCCGCGTTGCGGTTTATGGTTCGGGCGCGCAGAGCGATGCGCTGTTCCACATCGCCCGCCAAGCCCCGGGCCCCGGCGTTGTCGTGGTTCGCAACAAAGGAGAGGCTGCCGAAGCGGTCGTCTGCCGCGGGGAAAAGTGCAGCCGTCCCGTTCGCGACGGGGAAGTGCTCCGCCGCGGCTTGTCCGTTCCGGGAATGTCGCTGGACGTCTTCGGCGGTTAGTCCGCCGAAGTTTTTTTCTCTTCCAGGGAACGCGCTTCTTCCGGCAGCATCACGGGTATGCCGTCGCGGATGGGATAAGCGAGGCCCGCGGCCTTGGAGATGAGTTCCTGCGCCTGGCTGTCGTAGACGAGTTCGTTTCCGGTGACCGGGCAGACGAGGATTTCAAGCAGTCCGGGATCAACCTTTGTTGTTCTTTCGCCGTCCATGTCAGTGCGTCGGCGAGGGCTCGTTTTCGCTGTCGTTATGACGCCCTTGCTCCATGAGATCCATCTCGGTGAGACCGATGAGGATGTTGTTGCGCGAGTTCAGGCTGTCCGCTTCAAGCAAAGCCTGCCTTTCCCGAATGCCGAAGGGCCCGATCATGGCGAGCGAGTTGACGAGCTGTTCGTTGGAAGAATCGTGGATGGCATCCCAGTCGGCCTTCATGTCGTGGCGGTTGAGGTATTTCTCGAGGGTTTCGAGCAGCAGCGCGCGATTGACTTCTTCTTCGCCGTGTCCTTCATTCAGGTCGTTTTTAAACGTCCTGTAATCCACGGCGCATTGCCGGTAGGGCGTGTCGACTTCAAGCTCTTCACGGATGGAGAATCGGCAGATGCCGGTCAGCACCAGCAGGATTCGTCCGTCTTCGGTTTCGGCCCAGGATGTGATGTTGCCGGCGCATCCGGTCGCGTAGAGTTTGACGTTATCGACCGCGGTGTTGTCTTCGAGTTCGCCGAGTTCGAGGGTGTCGACGGCGGGTTTCGAGATTCGTTCCTGGAGCGGCTGGATGATTCCAATGGGGATGTTTTGGGCTCGCGCTTCATGAACGAGTGCAAGGTATCGCGGTTCGAAAATGTTGAGGGGGAGTTGCCCGCGCGGGAGCAGGAGTGCGCCGGGAAGCGGAAAGACGGGCAACGTGCTTGGCAGCTCGGAGATGTTTTGGAACATGCCTTGATATTCTCCTTGTTCGTTTGTGTCGTTGTTGTCTGGCATTCGTTTCTACACCTAACTAACTAAACAAAAGAGAGGAGAGTTTCTTGCGTCCCTCGATGGTGACAGTATCACTATTTCCGTATGCTTCAAAGAGTTCGACGAGTTGCTTGCGCGCGGCTTGTTCGTTCCATTTCGGGTCGCGCTTGACGATTTCGAGGAGTTGTTCGATGGCGTCGCTTTTGCGGTTGGCGCCGTGAAGCGCAAGGGCGAGATCAAAACGTGCGGCATGGTCGTCGGGCGACTGCTGAACGCGCGATTCCATTGTTGAGAGGTCGCCGACGTTTGCGCTTTTTTGCGCCAGGGCAAGGGAGGATTTTGCGGCGACTACGGCCTCGTGCTCGAGGTCTTCCGTTTTTACCTTTTCAAGAATTCTCTCGGCCTGTTCAACATCGCCGACGGCAATGAGCGCACGCGCAAACCCGCCGATGGCCCGGGGGTTGGTTGCATCGGATTGCAGCACTTGCGAAAAATATTGCGCGGCGGTCGTGGTGTCGCCGGATTCGAGCGCCTGTTCGGCAAGCTCGATGTTGTTTTCGGCGGGCGAGGCGGGAAGCTCGCCGAGAAGGCGCGTGAACATTTCTTTGACCTGGCTTTCGCTCGCGGCGCCGACGAATCCGTCAACGGGCTGTCCCTTGCTGAAAATCATAACGGCGGGGATCGAGGAGATGCGAAGTTGTTCCGCAATTTCCGGGTATGCTTCAATGTTCATTTTGACGAGACGGACGGCGCCGTTTGCCGCGATGGTTGCCTTCTCGAGAATGGGCGTGAGTTGCCGGCAAGGCGCGCAGCTCGGACCCCAGAAGTCGACAATCACGGGTAGCTGCATCGAAGCTTCGAGAACATCCTGAAGGAAAGTTTGCGGCGTGGTGTCGATGATGAATTCGCTGCCGGACGCGCCGACATCGCCGGAGTCTTCGGTGAAGATTCCTCCGTTTTGGTCTTGTGTTTGTGCTGTTCTGTCTTCCATGGGTCCGGCCTTCTCGTCTGTTATTATATGGCGTCTTGTTCTTGTGATTTCCAGTTATTTTTTCGTCGTTTCACCTAGTCCCGACGGGATCCTTGCGGCGACGGCTGTTTAAGCCTCGCGCAAATGTCTTCAAACTGCTCGATGGTCCTGTAGGTCACGGTAACGCGCCCCCGGTTGGAGCGGTTGCCTTCGGCAATGTTGACGCGCATGCCGCACTGCTCGGAGATTTGTTTTTCGAGCGCGAGGAGATCGGCGCTTTTTTGTTTTGTTCTTTTTGCGACTTTGGAGCCGCTTTTCGTGTCGGCGGTCTTTGTCTGTTTGATGCGGTCTTCCGTCTGCCGGACGCTGAGTCCGAGAGAGACGACTTGTTCGGCGAGGTCTTCCGCGTCGTTTCGGCCAACGAGCGCCCGGCCGTGTCCGGGAGAAAGATTTCCTTCCGCGATGTGCTGCCGTACGTTCGTCGGGAGTTTGAGGAGCCGGAGAAGGTTGGTGATGTGCGAGCGTGACTTGGAGAGCATTTTTGCGAGCTCTTCCTGCGTGTGTCCGAACTTTTCAATGAGCTGTTCGTATCCGCTTGCTTCCTCAATGGGGTTGAGTTCGGCGCGCTGGATGTTTTCAACGAGCGCGCATTCGAGCGTTTCCGCGTCCGTGAGATCGAGAACGGTGACGGGGACCTGGTGAAGCGAGCAGATTTGCGCGGCTCTCCACCGGCGTTCGCCCGCAACGATTTCGAAGCGGCCGGAATTTTGCTTGTCGGGCCTTACGAGGATGGGTTGCAAAACGCCTTTTGTCTGGATGGAGTGGGCGAGCTGCTTGAGTTCGGTTTCGGAAAATTCCTTGCGCGGCTGATCCGGATTGGGAGTAAGGAATTCGATGGGAACTTGTCGAGTGCCCGCGCTTGCCTCGTCCGTTGCTTCGCCGGCCGCGGCCGCCGGGGCCGCAGCCGGGGGCGGCGCTTTCTTCGAAGCGGAAGACTCGCGCCAGCTGTCGTCGCCGAGCAATGCGGCGAGACCTTTGCCGAGTCCGCGGGGCTTCTTCTCTTTTTCTTGTGTTTGTTTTGCCATTTTATTTTTCCTACCTGCTTGTGTCGTTTTGTTGTTCTTTGTGAATCAGTTCGGCGGCGAGCCGCATGTACGCAAGAGACCCGGGGCAGCGATGGTCGTATAACAACGCCGGACGTCCATGGGACGGCGCTTCGGAGAGCCGGACGTTTCGCGGGATGAGAGTGCTGAAAACCCTGTCGCCCATGACTTCCCGGACATCCTCGGCGACTTGCTCGGACAGGCGGTTGCGCCGGTCCATCATGGTGAGAAGCACGCCGTAGATGTACAGCGACGGATTAAGGGAATTGCGGATGTTCTCGATGGCGCGCAACAGTTGCGACAATCCTTCCAGCGCAAAGAATTCGCACTGCAGCGGCACGAGAACTCCCTCGGCCGCGGTAAAAGCGTTGACGGTGAGCAGGTTGAGCGACGGCGGACAGTCAATGAGAATCCAATGGTAGGGAGGGAGCTCTTCGTTAATGCGGCGCATCAGGTTGCGCAGCAAAAAACACCGCTCGGACATATCCGCCCATTCAAGATCAACACCGAGCAGTTCCTCCCCCGAAGGGAGCAGGTCGAGTCCGGGCACGGGCGTTGAGCGAATCGCTTCTTGCAGGGACGCGTTTCCGGTGAGGGCGTCGTAGCTGGACGGGGAGCGCTCGCGTTTGCCGATTCCAAGTCCCGTGCTGGCGTTTCCCTGCGGGTCGATGTCGAGGATGAGCACGGAAAATCCGACGACCGCGAGAGCGGAGCCGAGATTGATGGCGGTGGTTGTTTTTCCGACCCCGCCTTTTTGATTCGCGAGGGCGAGAACGCGCCCCTCGGATGCAAGCGCGCCCGGGGCGAGAGCCGTGTCTTCGGCTGTTTGCACCGCCGCCCTAGCCATTTGCCACCCGCCTCTCTTGTGCTTGTCCGGCCCGGTGTTTTTCCAGGCGTGCGAGCAGCGCCAGCAATGCGGACGGCGTGACTCCTTCAACATGCGCGGCTTGTTCAAGGGTGTTCGGGCGCGCCCTTGCAAGACTCTCCCGGGCTTCATGGGAGATTTCTTCCATCTCTTCATAGACGAGCGTGCCGGGGAGAACGGTCTCGCGATGCGCCCGAAGCGTTGCGATTTCTTTGTCCTGCCTGTTCAGGTACGGGGCATAACGCGCCTCGCATTCGAGTTGCTCGCGCGCCTCCGGCGACAAGCCGCCCAGTTGCGGCCAAATGCCGGCAAGCGTTTCGAAGGTGACATCGGGCAGTGCCAGCAACGCGAAAACGTCCCGGGAAATGCCGTCGCGCCGCGCCTCGATGCCGCGGGCCCGGGCCTGCTCCGGCGTCAAGGAAAGCGATCTTGCCGTTTCCCGCGCCGCCGCGAGTTGCGCGTGCTTGTCGCGATGGAGAGAGGCCCTGTGCGGACCGACCACGCCCCAGGATTCTCCCTTTGCGGTGAGACGCTGGTCGGCATTGTCGGCTCGAAGCCTGAGCCGGTATTCGGCGCGCGAGGTAAACATCCGGTAGGGCTCGCTCACTCCCCGCGTGACCAGGTCGTCAATCATCACGCCGATGTAGGCATCGGCCCGGGACAGGACCACGCCCTCGCCGCCTCCGGCCCGGCGCGCGGCGTTCATGCCGGCAACGATGCCGAGCGCCGCGGCCTCTTCGTATCCGGTGGTGCCGTTGATTTGTCCGGCAAGAAACAATCCGGGAAGACGGCGCGACTCGAGAGTCGGAAACAGATCGCGCGGGTCGAGATAGTCATACTCGATGGCGTATCCGGGTCGAAACATTTTTACATTTTCGAGTCCGGGAATGGTGCGCAGGAATTCGTTCTGGGTGTCCTCCGGCAGGGAGGTCGAGATGCCGTTGGGATAGATGGTCGGATCATTCAAGCCTTCGGGCTCCAGGAAAATATTGTGCCGCTCCCGCTCGGGGAAGCGGGCGACCTTGTCCTCTATGGACGGGCAGTAGCGCGGGCCGGAGCCGGTGATTTGACCGCCGTAAACCGCTGATTTTTCTATGTTTTTTGCAACGATTGCATGTGTTGCCGAGGTGGTCGCGGTGATATGGCAGGGTATTTGCCGGAGGCTTGCCCGCTCCGTCAGGAAGGAAAGATAGGTGGGTGCATCGTCGCCGTCCTGGCGCTGCAAGGCATCGAAGTTGATGCTCCGGCCATCGAGTCTCGGCGGCGTTCCGGTCTTGAGTCGCGCGACCGGAAAACCCATCTTTCGCAACTTCCGCGCCAGTGTTACCGACGGCGGGTCTCCGGCTCTTCCCGCGGGAATTCTCCGGCTTCCCAAATGGATCATCCCGCCGAGAAACGTGCCGCTCGTCATCACCACCGCCCCTGCCCGCCAAACGGTTCCGTCGTCCTCCACCACCCCGCCAACGGTTCCGTCCGCGAGATGGAGGTCTTGGACGGCGGCGGCACGGATCTCCAGGTTCGGCGTGTTTTCGAGCAATTGCCGCATGTTTTTCCGGTATTCCGCCCTGTCCAGCTGGACGCGGGGTCCCCGCACCGCCGGGCCTTTTGAGGCGTTCAGCAGGCGGAATTGGATTGCCGAGGCATCCGAAGCCCGCGCCAAAAATCCATCGAGGGCGTCCACCTCCCGAGCCAAATGCCCCTTCCCCAGCCCTCCCATGGCCGGGTTGCAGGAGAGCTCTCCAATCCGCGTGATGTCGTGGGTGAGAAGAAGGGTTTGCGCCCCCGTCCTTGCCGCCGCCCCTGCGGCCTCGCAGCCGGCATGTCCGCCGCCGACAACGATTACATCGTAGTATTTTGAAGGGGGTGTTTCGGACATGGAGCGCCTCCCAAGAACGATTTTCAGCCGATTCGCCCGTAATTCGGGGCGGGTTCGCGCCATCATAACCTTATGTTCCCAACAAAACAATCCCTTTTCCACCTTAATTTTTAGCTCTCCGGGAAGGTCTCAAAATTGTTTCACGTGAAACAATTGCGAATTAATCGCGGAAAATGGCGGAAAAAGTCGAAAGTTTTTGCCCCGGAGCCGTGTTTCGGGGCGGGCGGCGGAACCCTCCCCTGAAATTGTTTCACGTGAAACAATTGCGAAAATCACCCCTTGTATCGCGAAATTTTCCCCAAATCCTTGCCCAGGCGGCTTCGCGCCACCCACAAATCATATTGCATCTGCAAGCCCAGCCAATACCCCTCCTCTTCTCCGAACCATTTCCCGAACCGCAGCGAACTGTCCCCCGTGATGCTCCGCAGCCCCTTGATGATCTGTGAAATCCGGTTTGCCGGTACGCCGACCCCTCGCGCGAACTCCGTCGGTGATACGCCGAGAGCGACCAGCCGCTCGTGCAGCACGACGCCGGGGTGGTTTTCTTTACTTGGCATGGCGCGAGCATGGCAGTATTTACGCTTGACGTCAAGCGTAAATTAAAAACATGGTTGCGAATTTCCGTGTTACAGGTAGCATCGGGAAAACCCTCAATTTTTTGGAAAGGAAAAAAATGAAAGCCAGATACACAATCACGCTCGGGGTTGTCGCGGCCGTTGCACTCGGTGCGTTTGCAAGCGCCGCGCACGCGCAGGAAGCGACGGCAGACTCCGCACAAGTCGGATCGATTCAGACGACAGCTCCGACCGCGAACGATTCAACCGGCGGCGCGCTTGTCGGATTCAGGGCCTCGGAACAACTCTCCAATCCCCAGGCATGGCAGACCAATTCCGCCGGAAACATTCGGTTCTGTTACGTCATCACCCAGCTTTCCAACGAAGAAGGCCAGACCTTTTATCTTGAGGAATTTCAGCTCAAGTGCACCCCGTGGCAGTGACGGGCGGAGGCGCCGGATGCCGGACAACCGGGTGGTCGTCCGCAGCCGGGAGGGGTTGATTTTTCGCGGAATTCGGGGGGTTTTCGGGGTTCTTTCGTCCCCCGGCGGGATCCTATTTCTTCTTCTTGCGGGGAAGATAATTGAACCGGGCCATCTGCTCGCCGTGGCGTTCAACAATGCGGTCGATTTGTTCCGCACTCAGCACGCTTTTCCATTGCCCTTCTTTTCCGGAACGAAAAAACGCTTTCGCATGTTCGGAGCGTTCCTTGAAATCCCCCCGGCGCTCCTGGGACTGCAGCGTCCTGAAAGATGAATTCCGTATCGCCCTGTCCAGCCGGTCGCGCGGAGGTTTCAAGCCGAGAAAATCGGAAACGCGGCGAAACTCCCGCCGGGGTTTTGCCAGCATGTCCTCATACCGCAGCACCAGCAAACCCGGATTCTCCCTTGCCGTCCAACTCGAGACATGGGTCGACCAGGAGGCATGGTATTCCGGTATGTGCCCGTCGGACAGATCCGTTATGGCGCCTTCGTTTCCCAACCGGTGAATCGCCGCGTCAATATCCGTTCCGAAATGATGCGTCATCGATAAAACGACATCCAGCGGGTTCCGGACGATGTAAATCGCCCCCGCGGTTACGTCCATGTTGTGCAGGGTGACCCCGTGTTTTTCGCCGAGGAAATTGTGCGTTTTCACAAAGACCGTATCCGGAAAAACGCGGGTCATGTCGCTCTGGCCCTTCGGGCGAATTCGGGCAATTTCCTCCTCTCCGGCCGTTTCCAGAACGCCCTCGAAATGGCGTGCGTACCACCTGGTATCCGATTCGCCCAGGCAGAAATGGTCCAAATCGTTTATGGCAACGGGCTCCTCGCTCCCGCGCAAAAGATTATGCAAGAACGACCGCATCCAAGTGTTTCCCGACTTTGGATACGAAGCCAGCCACATCAATGCGCCCATATTTTTACTCCGAAAACCGCCAATGCTCTTTCATTTTTCCGGTTGCTAAATGACACGAAAACCCGTATAAACGGGGGATAGCCGAAAGTCCGGAATCCAACCTCGTATGAACAACCCTCTCTCCAGCATAGCACATCTCAAACTCTTCGCACTCGGACTCGCCGTTGTCGCGCTTGGCTTTTTTGGAAGCACCGCCGCCTTTGCGCAACAACCGGAACGAGACGATTTTTTTACGGAAGAACAGGAATATTCCGAAGAAGAATATCTGCGCGAGCTTGAAGAACTTGAAGAGCTCTACAACGAATATCTCGCCGAGGAGTCCAAAAACGAAGTCGCCATTTTCCCGGAGGATGGTCAATTCGGAAGGAACGTTCCCGACCCCATAAAAGGACAATCTCCCGAAATTTTCATTACTTCGGAGGAGCAGGAGATCCTCGCCGAAACCATCCTGACCGAACAGCCCACGCCCGAGGTTGAATTGGCGGAAGAGGAAGCGGACGAAGAGAAGTTGGAAGCTGAACTCGTTGAGGAAATTCTCTCCGCGCCCGTTGCCGAAGAAGCGGCAACCGAAGAGAAAACGGAAATCGAACTTGTCGAGGAAATCCTCCTCCTCCCCGTTACCGAAGAAGCCGCCGCCAAACCGACACAGGAAATTGTTGAAGCAGAGGAGACGGGTATAGAAGAAACCGCTCCCGAAATTGAAAGCGTTGAAACGGTTGTTGAAGAGCCGGCTCCCGAAGCGCCGGTCGAAACGGCCGCGCCCGTTCTTGAAGAGCCAATCGTCGAAGAGGCGGTTGTTGAAACGGTGCCTGTCGGCGAGGAAGGCGTCGTTGAAATTGTAGAGGAAGTTCTCCAGGCGCCCGCAACCGAAACTTCCGCCATCGAGTCTCCCGTTGTTGAAGAGGTTGTTATCGAAGAGTCCGTTGCGGAAGCCGCGTCCGAACCGGTGCAGGAAA
>JAPOUU010000046.1 GCA_026708505.1 Hyphomicrobiales bacterium
CACTCCTGCCAATGCCTCGGTGATGGGCATGGATACGCCCAGTTTTCCTCCCAACTCGTATGCGGCGCGGGTGGTAAAAACGCCCTCACTGACCGAACGCCTTCGCCCCAGAATCTCCTCCAGGGACTCGCCCTTGCCGAGTGCCATTCCAAGCGACATGTTTCGTGAAGTGTGCGCGTTGCATGTGAGAACGAGATCGCCCAGCCCGGACAATCCCGTCAACGTCTCCCTGCGGCCGCCGACAGCCGAGCCATACTCGAGCATCTCGGCAAAACCGCGGGACAACAGCGCCGCGTGGGCGTTCTCGCCTAACTCGCGTCCGGCGACAATGCCGCAAGCAATTGCAAAGATGTTCTTGAGCGCGCCGCCGAGTTGAACGCCGATGATGTCATCGGAAAGATACGGACGCAGCGCAGCGCCGTGCACCACCTCCATAACCGCTTTGCCGACATCCCCGTCTTCGCACGCAACGACAAGGGCGGCAGGCAATCCTCTTGCTACTTCTCCGGCAAGCGTCGGCCCCGATAGCGCGACCGCCTTGGTGTCAGCGAAGATTTCATCAAGCACTTGCGAGAGCAGCTTCAAGCTTCCCTCTTCAATGCCCTTGGCGCAAAGGACAAGAATGGGCGAGCGTTCGCCGATGCAGGACGCCAGCGCCATCGCGGTATTGCGGATGTGTT
Source organism: Hyphomicrobiales bacterium (assembly GCA_026708505.1). Taxonomy (GTDB): domain Bacteria; phylum Pseudomonadota; class Alphaproteobacteria; order JAPOUT01; family JAPOUT01; genus JAPOUT01. The sequence continues at coordinate 681 of JAPOUU010000046.1, forward strand.
GCGCGGGCGCCGCTAGGAAAATGGCATCAGCGGTTGCGACATCGGCGATATCCCCGGTTGCGCGTATGGACGGCGCTAGGGTGATGCCGGGCAGAAAAACATCGTTTTCGCATTTGCGGTTGATGCTTTCGACAACTTCGGCCTCGCGCGCCCAGAGGACGACCTGCCGCCCCTGCGATGCAATTGCGTTGGCGAGAGCGCTTCCCCATGCACCCGCGCCGATGATTGCAACAGAATCGATAGTTGTATCCTTCATGTGACTGCTCCCTGCTCAAGTGACCAACGTGCGCGTGCGGGAGCATCGAGAGCGTCCTGCCAGCCCCTTGCGAGTCGTTCGGCTCCCGCCCATGCAATCATAGCGCCATTGTCGACGCACAAAGACGGCGGCGGGGCAACCAGTCGAAAACCCCATTCTTGGGCAACAGCGTCCAGTCGCTCGCGCACGGACGCATTTGCACCAACCCCTCCTCCCAGGACGAAACGACTGTATCCTTTCGGTGCCAGCATCTCCATTGCAACGGCGACACGCTCGGCAAGGCAATCAATGACGGCGCACTGGAAAGACGCGGCAAGGTCGCTTGCCGTTGATGCGTCAAGGGTTTCGCCGTCTTGTTCTTGCAGCAATCGGTTTGCGAGCCGGATGGTCGCGGTTTTAAGTCCGGAAAAAGAAAAGTCCGCACCGGATTTTCCGAGCATCGGACGCGGGAGATCGAAACGCTCACCGTTTCCATTGGCCGCCAAGCGTTCGAGGGCGGGCCCGCCGGGGAAATCAAGACGGAGGAATTTTGCAACTTTATCGAAGACTTCGCCGGCGGCGTCATCAAGGGTTGTACCGATGATGCGATAGCATCCGAGTTCTTCGACTTGAATGAGTTGCGTGTGTCCGCCGGAGATCAGCAGCGCAAGATAAGGAAAGTCGACACCATCGGTAAGCCGGGCGGTAAGCGCGTGACCCTCGAGATGGTTGATTGCAAAGAGCGGTTTTTGTTGCGCGAGAGCCATTGCCTTTGCGGTAGCGAGTCCGACGAGCACACCGCCGATAAGCCCGGGGCCCGCGGTTGCGGCGAAGCCGTCAATGTCGTTGAAGCCGGTGCCTGCTTGCGACATGGCCTCGGCGACAACCGGATTGATGCGCTCGACGTGGGCGCGCGCGGCGATTTCGGGAACAACCCCGCCGTAGGGCGCGTGCTCGGAGATTTGCGCGGCGGTGATGCTTGCGAGAATCTCGCCGCGCCCGTCCGCATGCCGCACGATTGCCGCGGCGGTTTCGTCGCAACTGGTTTCAATACCGAGAACGATGTGGTGTGGCATATAATTTTCCGCTCATTTATCCTGCGTGTGCTAGTGTTGAGTATATGACATTTCCGTTGCGCATAGGAAGCCGGGCGAGTCGTTTGGCGTTGTTGCAGGCCGAGGCTGTTGCTCGAGGTTTGCTGCATGCACACGGGCTTGATAAGTCCGATATCCGCCTTGAATCGATATCGACGAAGGGGGACCGCATCAAGGAGAAGCCGTTGTGGGAGATGGGCGGAAAAGGTCTGTTTACCGAGAATATCGAATCTCAATTGTTGCGCGGCGATTTGGACCTGGCGGTTCACTCGCTAAAGGACATGCCGACGAAGCCGACAAACGGCCTGCGGGCGGATATCGTGCTAGAGCGCGGCAATGCCCGTGACATGCTGATTCTCTCTCCGAAGAACGATATCGATGACGTCTCTATTAGAGCGCTGAAACCCGCCGGCCGTATCGGCACATGCGCACCAAGACGGATGGCGCAATTATTGTGGATGCGTTCAGATCTGAAGGTGATGTCCTTGCGCGGCAATGTTGAAACTCGTTTGTCAAAATTGGAGTCCGGTGACATGGATGCAATTGTGATTGCGTGCGCCGGACTGGAGCGTTTGGAAATCAAGCCGGACAACGCTGTAACGCTTTCGGAGGACGAGATGCTTCCGGCTGCGGGACAAGGCGTGATAGCCGTTCAGTATCGCGAGGAGGACGACAAGATGCGTGACTTTCTAGCGCCTCTCCATCATCAAGAGACAGGCTTGTGCGTGGCAACGGAGAAGAGTTTTCTCGAAGTGCTGGATGGTTCGTGCGTGACTCCGGCGGGCTCGTATGCGCGTGCGCACAACGGGCGCTTCCGTTTCACCGGACGCCTCCTTTCGCTTGACGGAACGGAGTTGCGCGAGGTTCACGAAGAAGCAGATGTTGCCAACATGGGTGACGCGATTGCGCTGGGCCGCCGCGCGGGGGAAGCCCTGCTCCGCCAGACGCCGCAGCGCCGCGTATAAACCGATGCTGCTAATCACTCGTCCCCAACCCGAAGCAGACGCTTTGGCATGGCGCTTGCGTGAAATGGGCTTCGAGACCCTTGCCCAGCCAATGCTGCGCATTCACTTTCTCGATGACTCCGCCGCCCTCGCCTCCCAGAAAACCCCTCAAGCGATATTGGCAACGAGTGCAAACGGCGTGCGTGCGCTTGCTCAACATCGAAAACATCTCGGTGACAACATTCCTTTGCTTGCCATTGGCGCGGCGACGGCTAAAGAGGCCCGCGGCAAAGGCTTCGCGCCGGTATCGACCGCCTCGGGGGACGCAAATTCTTTGATCGAGTTGGCGACGCGGCAATGCCGCCCCGAGGACGGAGAGTTGTTGCACGTGTGCGGACGCGACATTTCTGTTGATATCGTTTCGCTGTTGCGGACGCGCGGCTTTTCCGCCCGCCGTGCCACCTTATACGAGGCTCGCGCCGCCGAACGTCTCGATGACTCTGTCGCCACGGCCATTCGGGAGAAATATATCAAGGGTGTTTTGTTTTACTCGCGTCGTACGGCAGAGGTATGGAACGGGCTTGTTCGTGCTGCGGATTTGCGCGAGCACTGTATCAACATCACCGCCTATTGCCTCGCCCCGAGTGCCGCCGATGCCGCCGCGGATTTACCCTTCCAAGACATCATAACGGCGCCTCATCCCAACGAAGCGGAGATGTTTGCCCTGTTGGAGTCACTTGCACGCAAGGGCTTGAAAGGCTAGGATTCCGGCATGGATACCCCTTCCGAAGAAACACCCCCTGCGCCGAAACCGAAACCAAAACCGAAACGCTCGACGATTTTGTGGTTATTGTTGGGATTATTGGCTTTGGGCATTGCAGGATATTTGGCATCAGATCCCGGCCGCTGGCTTGAAGCCCGTGATATGTGGCGTGGCTGGCAGGAAGGCCTGGCACTAAACTTTCCCGAACAAAAAACCGAACCGGCACCGAAAATAGCGAAGCCGGGCGCAACGCCGGCACCGGCGGCGATGATAGCAAAACCGGGTGCGACGCCCGCGCCGGCATCCGCACCAACGCCCTCGCCCGCTCCCGCATCGTCAGCGTCAACGTCAAAATTGGAACAACAAGTTCGGCAGCTGCAGGCAGCCATGCGGCAACAGCGCCAGCAGATGGACACTCTTCTGCAGCAACAAAGCCGACTGCAAACTCGCATCGGCACGGATTCCCCTTACGCTCGACAGGCCGCGATGGCTTTGGGTTTGTTGCAATTGTCCATTGCTTCGGCAAACGGGACGCCTTTTGAGGCGGAACATCGGGTGCTGGCAAGTTTGCTGCCCGACAATCCCGGCGTTGCCGCATTGAAGAATTTCGCTCGCGAAGGCGTTGCAGGCGAGACCGCCCTGCTGTTGCGCGTTCCTTCGTTGATCACAGAGATAACCGTCGCACCCGTGCCGCAAGAAGACGTTAATCTTTGGGCATGGCTGAAGAGCCGGATAACCGGATTGGTTCGCATTCGCCGTTTAGATGCGTCCGCCGACGAAGGACACGATGCCATTCTTGCGCGGATGGAATTGGCTGCGCACAACGGTGATCTCGAGAGCGCATTTGCGGCGGCAAAAGAGTTACAAAGCACGAATACATCACTCGAATACTGGATGGAGTCAACGCGTCGACGTCTGGAGTTGCGCAAAAACATCAAGTCTTTGAGTCGCATAATTGCATCCGAGACGGTGGAACAATAGGAGATTCCCATGTGGCGCATGATACGTAATTTATTGTTTTTATTCGTGTTAGTGATTTTTATTGCATGGATGATTCAAGATCCCGGCTCGGTGCTGGTCGAGTGGCTGGGTTACGAACTTCACTCGAGTGTGTTTGTTGCCCTTGCAGTAATGGTGCTGGCGGCTGTTTTGTTACTGTTGCTTGCCCGGATAGTTTGGGCGAGCTTTGCCCTGCCGGGACAAATGAGCGCACGTCGCAAGTCTCATCGTTTGCAGGAAGGTTTAGGCCTTTTTCGAGATGCAATGACCGCTGCGGCGGCATCGGACAAGATTCGGGCGGTATCCTTGGCGCGTCAAGGTTTGGAGCGCATGGAATCCGATCGCGAGCGTGATATCGGCCTGTTGCTGGCAACCCGCGTTACTCGATTGGCGGGAGATGAAAATGCGAGCGCATCGTATGCGCGCGAGATGTTATCGCGTCCGTCCCTGGAGTTTTTGGCATCAAAGAGTTTGTTTGAACAGGCGGCCGAGCGTGAGGACAGCCTTGGCGCGCTGGAGTATGCACGTCGGGCGTTGCGTTTGCGCGGGGATGCTTTGTGGGCATGTCGTGCAGTGTTCGATCATGCGGCACAACATCGACAATGGCGCGAGGCTCTTGAGTGTTTGGACACCGCTCGTCGTGTGAAGGCGTTTTCTCCGGAGGTGGAGAAACGCAATCGCGTGGTGGTGCTGTGTGCGCTGGCGTTGCAGGCAGAAAATGACAATCATAACGAAGAAGGCGTGTCGATGGCGTTGGAGGCGGCCGGTTTATTACCGGATTTCATACCTGCGGTTTCGGTCGCGGCGCGTTTGTGCGCACGGACAGGGCGTGCCCGCAAGGGTGAGAGAATCGTAGAAGCGGCATGGACGAGTGCACCGCATCCGGAATTGGTTGACGCCTGGCTGTTGCTGCACGGAGGTGAGACGGTTGAAGAGAATTTGAAGCGCATAGAGAGATTGGTTCGACACAATCGCGGACATGAAGAAAGTCGAATTGCATTGGCGCAAGCGCACCTTTTAGCGCGAGAGTATTCTTTGGCACGTTCGCTGCTAACGCCCTTGTCCGATACGGGCGCACCTTCGAAGCGAGTTTGTTTATTGATGTCGGATATTGAATCCGGATTGGGCAACCGCGACGCGCGTGAAGATTGGCTGGCGCGCTCAAGGAAGGCGCCCGCTGATGCGTGCTGGCATTGCAACGGTTACGCTTCGAATGTATGGCAGCCGACTTGCCCGACGAGCGGAGCATTTGATATGATGCGCTGGGGCGTTCCGCCAAGCAACCATGCCACGAGCAGGACGGATCCTGCTTCGCAGGTTGCACCAAAGGGTGACATATTAAAGGATGAATCGGGAGATTCATCGGTTATATTGTCTCCGCCCGATGATCCTGGGCCCGCACGTATGGGCTGACAAAGAATGGATAGCCGCTGTAGCTCAGATGGTAGAGCAACGCATTCGTAATGCGTGGGCCGGGGGTTCAAGTCCCTCCAGCGGCAT
>JAPOUU010000064.1 GCA_026708505.1 Hyphomicrobiales bacterium
TCCTCGTCGTCGGCTTCAATCTCGTAACTCTGACCGCGCGTGCTGTCAATTATATCGGTGTCGCTGGACGTCAGCGAAACCAGTATGCCGTCCTGCCGAAAGTCGGAAGGCGCAGGCAACGCCAACGTCACTTTCACCCCGTGGGTGCCGGCATCCTCGTAAATCGTCTCGGACGCCTCGGCAAACCCGATGATGTTGTCGCTCGGCAGAATGACGATCTCGATGCTTTCGCCTCCCTTCGCAATTTCAAGCTCCTGAGGGAAGCCCCTGTCCGGGGCCATGGTGAGGGTGAAAACTTCCGCGCCTTCGGTAATGCTGTCTTCAACGACGAGGACTTCGATCTCCGCGCGACCTTGCACGTCGTCGTTGGCCTCTGCGTACCGGCTAACCTGGCGCCTGATGTCTAACGAATCCTCAATTCTGATATCGTCCCGGTCGGTATCGGTACTTGTGAGGGTGACGGGAATTTCCACCGCCAGCGCCGAGAGATCATCATTCTTAACGGGGTTGCCGTCCGGGCCGTTGACAGCGACAGCGAGACTGAGAAAGCGGTTTGTTGGAGCAGTCTCACCCTCCTTCTCGGGCGGGGGCGGACTCTCGGGAACGAGAATCCTGTCGGCAACGAAACCAATCGTTGAGACTTTCGGGGTGTCATCATCGTTGAGACGGAATTTATAAGTCTCGTTTGCGGGAATTTCCCACCCCGCTACTTCGTTCGGCGCAACGGGACCGGTAAGCGTGAGGGTAATCTCCTCGTCAATAGTGTCGTCGTCCTCATTGGCGGTAACGGCGAAGGACGCCGCTGTCGCGTGCTGGAGAATTGTCAGGACGCCGTTGGAGTATCTGCTGCCCGTAACGCTCGCGATGCTGATATCGCCTGCATCCCCGCCGCTTGGCGTGATGGTAACGGGAAAGTCTCGCGGCAAGGGGTTGCTTAGCGACAGGTTAACCGTTTTACCGGCCTCTCCCTCATCGAAACTTGCGGGGTTGCCGGTTGCAAATGTGACGGTGTTGCCATGCGCCGGAATGGTGAAGGTGTGCCTGAAATTCGATTCAAACCCGGCGGGAAGGGAATCGCCGGACGGCAACGACAGCGTGACGGTGATTTCCTCGGCGTTTTCGGGTCCGATGGTGGTGGTGTCGTTGTCGGCCGTAATCTCGAAAGGCTGCGTGTGCTGGTGCCCGTTCGTCGAATCGCTGTCGGCGTCGTTTTGTCCCGTAAGGGTAAAACCAATTGTGGAACCGTTGGAGCCATAAGAAATATCACCGACCGGATCAAAAGAGTTGCCCCTGTAATCCCGCCCCGTGGCTGTTGCCGTGAGCGTGAACTCCTGCTTGTCGTATGCGTCGAGAAGTACGGGCAGGTTGATGGTTCCTCCCTCCTGCACCCTTGTCGGCAGGGGCCTGTCCGCGGTATCCACAAAACCGATGAAATTGTCGTTGGGGGAAATGGTGACAGTCAGCCGGTTGGCGCTTGGATTGATATCCCAATCGTCCGAGGGGAAGCTCGCGCCCTCGCTCAAGACCAAGGTGATCTGCTCTTCGTTCTCGGGGAGTTCATCCTGATTGACGTTGAAACTCGCAATCTCGACTTCGCCGTTCGTGAAAGTCGCTGTGCTGCTAATGAGGACGGGATTGTTCGGCTGGAAGTCGGTATCGCCGTCGGGGTCCGTAATGGCGAGGCTAACCGGAATATCCGCCGGGACCGAAGACACCGGCAAACCGTCGTCGTCCCTCACCAAAACAACCAGTTCGACGGAATCCCCCTCGTCCACCTCCATCTCCTGCATGGTGAATCCGATGCTGCTCTTCGAAGGCGGATCCTCGAAGAGGACACGGTGTTGGTCCGTTCCAATCTCCCATCCGTCGGGGAAGGAATTATTATTTTCGGTCAACGTGAGGCGAATGTTCTCGCCGGTTTCATTGTCGGAATCGGATGTCGCCCGAACGGTCAGGGTTGCGGTGCCGCTCGGCGAAACGGGAAGCGTTAAGATGCCGTTGGAATAATCGGTGCCCGTGATTACATAATCGGAATTAGCCGCACCGCCCCGGTTCGTTACCCCGACGCGCACGCTCGCGTTCGTTCCCGCGGGAAGCGGGTTATTGATGCTGATGTCGACGTCCGTGCCGGCAGTGGGGGATTCGATTGCAATCGAATCCTGATTACGGGCGAAGCCGACGGTGTTGCCGTTGGCGGGAATGGTGATTCTGTGCGTCTTGGCCGTTCCCAAAGACCAGCCCGGTGCTGCCATTGGCCAGTCTTGCTGGGGAAGGGTGAGCTCGATGGTCTCGTCCTCCGCCTCGGGTCCGTCCGACTTGATGGTGAAGTTCAATTCCAAAACGCTGCTGTTGTTGACGGTTTTGATGCTGCTGCGCGATACGGAAACGTTATTGAGCGGCGGCGAGACGGTGTAATCGGCGGGGTCGGTCGCCGTGCTGCCTGTGTCGGCGACCCTTAGAGTGAACGGAGTCGGCGGCAGGCTTCCGTCCACACGGATGTTGACCGTGTGCTGCGCGGTTCCGTTGGAGGGCTCGAGGGCTGTCGAGCTGCCGGTGGCAAAATCGATGGTTCCGCTGAAATCCTCGTCGATGACAATTTCATGTGTAACGTTGGGAACGTCCCCCCACGTTGTCGTCGGAAAACTCGATGGATCCTGCGCCGTAAGCGTGAGGATGACGGTGTCACTCTCCGTGTCCTGGTCCGGGGGGAAGTAGATGGGGATTTCCGAGAAGTTTCCCCTTGGTCCAATGGTGAAATCGCGGGTGGATTGTGCACTGCCGTCGGCAAAGGACGCCTCTTCTCCGGTGGACGAACTGAACGAAGGGTGTCCCGTGATTGCCAGCCGTAAATCCAGGCCGTTCGGGGCGGGTGCATCATTGGTGAGGGTCACCCTGATGGTCAGGTTCTCGGCGTTTTCCGCAACCTTTCCCGGCGCGACGCCAAACATCGCCCTGTTGTCGTTGGCGGGAATGGTGATTTTCTTCCGCGCCGTCCCGAGTGAGAAACCGTCCAAAATCTTGCTGACGGACCTGTCGGAGGGAATCACCAAGGTAATCGTCTCGTCGGGTTCGGCAAGGTCGTCGGCAAGGATTGTAACTGCAAGCATGCCCAACTGCCCCGAAGCCGGAATTATGACGGTTGCCGGAAGAGTGAAATCATTGTCCGTGACCTCGCCCGACCTTGCGGTAGTTTGGTTTGGGCCTCTATCGATATTGACGGTGAGCGGGAAGGAAGTTGCCGGCGTCCCCGAAACCGCGATGGGGATGTTGTATGTCCTGTCCTCCCCGTGCTCGCGAGCGGTCACATTGCTCAATGTAAAGCCTATCGTTCCCGTGTCATTGTCGGTGATGGTGAGAGTGTGGGTGTCTTGCCCACTGAGGACTTCCCAGTCTGACGGCAGGCTGCTGCCCGGAACAAGCCTGAGCGTGACGATTCTGTCACCGTCGCCAACCAAGTTGTTTTCGGGAATGTTTATTTCCCAACTCTGGTTGTTCTTGCCGCTAATCGTAACCGGATTGCTCGGTGAAACATCCGCGGCCGCAAGAAGTCCCGTTCCCACTATCGTTATATCAAAATTACCGACGCTGCCGGTGTGCATGATATCGAAGCCAATGGAGTGGGAAGTCGTTCCCTCCGGCACGGAAGATGCCGATTCGCTGAACCCGATTTTCGCTTTGTCATTGTTGGCAATGGTAACCGCGTAGGTTCTGGCATTGGGCGTAGCGGCCCACCCTTCCGGGAGCGTCGGTTCAAGTGTGAGCGTGAATTCCCTATCGATCGTGATGTCGTCGGTGTCCAGGGTCTCGATGGTGAGTTCCGCGGTTCCGCTTCCCGTCGGCAGCGTCCACGTGTTGCCGTTGAGGGGCGTGCCCCCGACCGAAAGCCTGTAATCGGTGTCTATCCTCGCGTCTCCGTCCCCGCTCCCCGTGCTCGGTGTGATGGTGACGGTCGGCGGCGGGGTCGCGCCCGCGGGTATCGGCATGTTGATGGTCACGGGGATGGTCGCATCTTCTTCTTCGGGAATCGTTGAACGCGACAGAGTGCCGAAGGCGAAGGTGTTCTCGTTGGCGGGAATAACAACCTCGTAACTGGCGGCCGTTACCGAGTAACCTGCCGGCAGCGTATTAACCGCATTACCCGGGGAGTTGGCCACGGCGCTAAGAGTGAATTTCTCTTCCACCTCGGCGATGCCGTCCGAACGGGCGGTAACCGTAAGAAGGACGGGCGATGTCGCGCCCGAGGGAATGGTAAGGTTGCCGGTGGTTGCGTCGTAGTCCACGCCCCTGCTGCCGCTTACAACAAAGGTAATATCGTTCAAAGTGGCGGCATTCGGAGCAGTGCCGAGCCCTGCAAACGCAATGCGCAAAACCGCATCCGGCTCGCCGGACGGTATCGGTTTGTCAAAGAAAACGGTAAAGCTCTCCCTGGAGCCTCCCTCGGCAAGTTCAACGGGAGGAGTGGAACCGCTGCGAAACGTGAATGTGCCGCCCTCCGGGGGAGGATCGTCATCATCGTCAATGTCGATGGTCAAAGTGCCGCTCCCGGCAGCCCAGCCCGTTACACCCGTAGGATCGGCGAGCATGAAGGTGACGGTTTCATTGTCGTCATTGTCGTCGTCGTCAACGGCGGTAATTGCCAGCGCTGCCGTTCCCGTTCCCGTCGGAAGAGTCCACGTCCACGTATCATCATCGTTGTCGACAAGAGCGCCGTTGTTGCCGCTCGCCTCAGCCAGCGTGTAGTCGTCACCACGCATCGTGCCCCCGTTATGCACGGCCGTGAGAACAACCTGCGCGTTCGTGCCCGAGGGAAGCGGTTGATTGATATTGAAAACGATGTTGAAAGAAGTCATACCGGCTTCCAGGATGGTTCCGGTGCTCTCGGCAAAAGAGACGGTGTTGTCGTTCGCGGGGATGGTGATCCTGTGCTGCCTGTTCGTGCCGGGACGGAAACCCGATCCGGAGAGGCCGTTGCCGTCGCCGGAGGGAATCTCCAGGATGATGACTTCATCGATTTCGGCATCGGCGTCAGCCCGGACGCGAACATCGATGCTGATCATTTCCATTCCGGCTACGATACTCCCGGAATGGATGGACACGGTGGTATCCGCATCCGCATCATCGTTCACGCCCGGGCCAAAACGCGCGTCCGCGCCCTCCCCCGCTCCCGTAATAGTGAGAAGCAAGGGAACGGCGGGCATATGGGAAACATCGAGGTTCACCTTGCCGATGCTTATGCCGTTATCCAACTCTTCCACGGTTGAACTTGTCTCTGCAAATTGAATAATCCCCTCGTCGTCATCCGTGATGGTGACGGTGTGCGTTGACCTCGAACCGAGCCTCCAGCCCTCCGGCAAATCTCCGTCCTGCGTCGTGAGGACGAGTTCGATGGTCTCGTTGATCTCTCCCGCTATGTCATCATCCACGATGGTAACGGGAATCTCCGCCATGGTGTCGTTTGCGGCGATGGTCACCATCGAGACAACGGTGTAATCGTCCGTCACCGTCGCACTGCCACCGCTCGCCGCAACGCGAAGCGTGATGGCATCGCTGCGAGCGGCTCCCCCCGGCATAAAGGTTTCAACCACGACGTTGTGTTCTCCCTCGTCGTCTTCTCCCTCGTTGACATTCTCGGCAACTCTCGAAGTTTCGTTTCTGAATCGCACCGTGTTTTCGTTGGCAAGGATTTCGACCAGATCTCCGGCGTCAATGTCCGGGGGCGTGGTGATGTCGCCCCAAATGAAAGCGGAGTTCACATCGATCGTGTCATCCTCTTTGGTGATGTTGATGTGCCGGATTGCGTTTCCGAGAGACCATCCCGCCGCGCCCGTGAGTTCGGCAAGCTCGAAGACAACGCTTTCGGGATCGGCCTCCTC